>JBDSPC010000167.1:0-7866 GCA_039914485.1 Nocardioides sp. | reverse complement strand
GGTCGTCGGTGACTACTTGGTCTACGACGGCTTCCCACGTGTCGTGCGTGTGGTTCCAGTCCTGGTGAAAGTAGGCGGAGAACATGTACTTCAAGTTGTCCATCAGGCGTTCCTTAGTTGGGGAAGGCAGTGAGGAGCTGCCATCCGTCGCGGGTGCCGTCCGTCGGGATCAGGACCACACGGACGCCAGTAGCGCTGCTGACATCGCCGGCCTTTGTCACCGTAGTGCCCGTTGCTTGCCCGAATTCGGCTTCGAGCGGCAGTGCTCGTCGCGTGCCACTGGACAGCCACTCTCGAATCTCGTTGGTGTGCGCAGAGAGCACCTTGTCCACGAAGCGCTCGGCGTCGGCTTCCGTCGCGAACGAAGACGCCACCCGTTTGTTGTCCTTGACACATTGTTCGATGAGGTCATCGACGGTCTTGCCGACGTGCTTGTCGATGGTGTGCCCGGGTGGCACGTCGTGGTCTCGTAGCCAGCCAGACTTCCGCGGCCCGCTCCAACCACCCGGCAGCCGCACTTCGCCCCGCTCGTTGCGAGCAACTCTCGAGAACTTCGTCGCGCGGGTGCGGGCGAGGGTGAGCGCTTCGCGGGCAGCGCGGACGCGGGTGGCGGCGGCGGTCCCAGCGATCCGGAGGGTGGTGAGCAGCGCGTGGAACCTCGGGGCCTGGGCGGCGATCCGGGCCAGTGCGGCGGTGCCGGCGGCGCCCGCGCCGAGACCGCCCGTGATGCCGCCGATGATGGCCGACATGACCAGGCCCTCGACGATCATCTGGCCGATCTCGGCCAGCAGGGCGAGGGTGCGCTCGTGCGTGGCGCGGACGGCATCGGCGTACTCCTCACACGCGCTGCCCAGCTCGGTGAGTGCGTCGGCTGTGTCCCTGATGACTTCGCGGAGCTCGGTGAAGGCTCTGAGCGCGAGCGGCACTTCGGGGGAGACCTGGTCCTCGAGGAGGCGTACGGCGATGGCGCAGTGTTCGTCGAGGTTGGCGACCGATGTCCCGGACCGGCGCCAGGCAGTGCCCGCGTCCAGCAGCAGTTCGACGTCGGCTCCGGGCCAGACGAAGCCCTCGACGTGATCAAGGATGAACGCATCGATCGTGCCGAGGCTGGGTGAGGAATGGCCCAGGCACGACGGTGGCACCGCGGGGGAGACCCGGACGTAGTCGTCCTCGTGGAGATGCGTGCCCGTGTACATCGACACCGCAGCCGAGGCGGCCTCGGCATCGCGGTGGTTGGCGGCGGTGGCGACCAGCACGCGACCGACGCCGACGAACGCATCGGTCAGTTCGGCCATCGTGCGCAGGGCATCGCGCGCGCTGTCGTCGTACGTCGAAGCGAACTCGACACTGGTCGCGTCGTCGCCTGCCATGCCGGCGAAGCCGGCGAGCTTGCCCGCGAGCGACTCGCACAGAAGCGCGATGATCTGGTTGGCGGTCCGGCAGGCCTCTGCTGCGGAGTCGATGCCACCGGACTCGATGTGGATCCTCATCGGAACTGCTCCCACATCGCTGCGTTGGCCTCGACCGCGGCCGTGTAGTTGCGGCGCGCGACGTCGGCGAAACCGCGCAGGGTGTCGAGGTGCTGCGACGTGTCGCAGAACTCGTCTCGCCACTGACCCTGTGAGCACGCGTGGGCGTCGCGAGCGTGCCCGGTCCACAGTGCGTGCAGCCGCAGCGTCTCGGCCTCGACGTCACCGGAAAGTTCGACGAGGGCGCGCTGGCACGACGACATCTCGGCGATCACAGCGCGGAGTTCGTCGACGTCCACCGAGTAGGCGGTCATCCGAGCCGTCCCCGGATCCGGTCCTGGGTCTCGCCCACGGACACGTCGCCCGATGACAGGTCGTCACGGGCACAACGCAGTGCGTCGGTGCTCGCGGCCAGTCCGTCGATCACGCGGTCCGCGTCCGCGCGCCACTCCTGCCACTGCGCCTCGAAGGCGGCGGCCGCATCGCCGCGCCAGCCGGTGAGCAATGAGTCGACGGAGCGCTCTATCGCCAGGCGGCGTACGGCCATGTCGGCAGCGCGTGAGGCGATCGCGTCGGCTCCCGACGTGATGCGCGCAGGGTCGATCCGGATGTTCATCGTGCCTCCCGAGAAGGACCGGTGACTGGTCGAGAACGACCCTTCCCTCGTGGAGCAGCCGACGTAACCCGGGAATCGCAATCTGTGGACAACCGCCACAGGCCGGTCGATCTGGGCACCGTTTATCCACAGATTCGCCGAAGGGGCTTTCGAAGACTCACGTCGTCAGCTGGACGGCTCGCTGCCGCTCAGGGGACCGAGCGGGGGAGTCGGCGCGCGGGTTCAGCGGACACGTTACGACTGCCCCTCGAGAACGCCGCCAACTGCGCGATGTGGTCCACGCGCGGCCCGCACGAGCCTGAGCTCTCAGGAAGTAACAGGGGCAGGCAGTCCTCGAGCAACGGCTCCCGCTGTCCAGCGCACGCCTGAAGGATGGCGGCCGGCGCTGCGGTTGAGCGCAGCGGCGATGTCGTGTGTCGACGAACCCTCGGCATGCATCGTGACGATCAGGTTGGCCTCAGCGTGGGACACGGCTTCTGGGACTCGTGGCATACGTGGCTGCCGCTCTGCCACCGGCACGCCTTCGCAGGCGGCGATGGCGGCGCCGAGCTGGTCCATCGGGACCGCAGGCGACCACAACCAGCCCTGACCTCGCTGGCACCCCATGGAGCGAAGAACGGCGTACTGCTCTGTGGTCTCGACGCCCTCGGCGACCGTCGAGGCGCCCACCGCGCGGGCCAGGCTGACGATGCTGTCGCAGGTTGCTTCATCGTCAGCACTCTTCCCGATGCCGGCGACCAGCACGCCGTCGATCTTCAGGGCGTTGATCGGATACTGGCGCAGGCGGAGCAGCGAGCTGAAGCTGGTGCCGAAGTCATCGATGGCAAACTTGACGCCCTGCCGGGACAGGGCTTCGCACATCTCAGCAGTGATCCCTTCATCGTTGAGGAAGGCGGACTCCGTTACTTCAACGGTCAGGCGAGACGGCCCCAGACCGCTGCTCTCGAGAGCGCCGTGCACCTTGGCGACGATCTCGTCGTCCAGCTGGTGCACGGAGAGGTTGATCGCCATGTCGAGCTCGAGCCCTTGTCGAATCAGCACGGCTGCGTCCTCGACGACCCGACCCAGTGCCCAGTCTCCCAGTTGCCGGATGAGGCCGCAGTCCTCCGCGAGAGTGATGAACCGGTTGGGACCCAGGAGTCCGAGAATGGGATGCTGCCAGCGCATCAAGGACTCGACCGCGACCACCTTGCCCGAGGTCAGGTCCACCACGGGTTGGTAGTGCATGACGAACGCCTCAGCCGGGTCCGCCAGGCCCAGCCGTAGGTCCGCTTGAAGTCCCGCGCCCGGAACTGACCGCTTGTGCAGCGCCCCGATGGAGGGACGCCCGTGACGACGCTCCGTCCGTGTGCTCGGCTTCGTGGTCGGTCGGATGGTTCCGTTCACGGTGACGGACTCGAGGACATCACTGGCTGCCTGCTTTCGGTGACGCTGAGTAGGGATTGCCACATTCTTGCCACAGAATGGCAACTTTCGTATCGAACTTGCTGATACATGGTCACAACCGACCATGTGGGCGGGCTCCAGCGTGCCCAGCGGTCTGGAGCTACTGCCGGAGCGCTCCCGCCAGCGCAGTGATGTCGGCCGGTCCCACCCGACAACATCCGCCCACGAGCCGTGCGCCCGCGGCCACCCACCCAGGAGCGAGCGCGGTGTCGAACGCGCCGTCACCTACCCACGTATGAGAAGCGTTGTCCCAGCTCTCGCCGAGATTCGGATAAACCACGGCGGGCCGACCGGTGACCGACACCGCCGTCGTGACCGCCGGCGTCACATCGCGGGGCGCCGAGCAGTTCACCCCCGCCGCCACGATGCTCGTGCTGCCGGCCAGGACGGCGTACGCGTCTCGAAGCGGTTGGCCGGCGCGCGTCGAGTCTCCCGACACGGAGTAGGAGAACCACGCGGGCAGGCCGAGTTCGTCGAGGAGCGGCACGAGCACCTCCGCTTCGTCGGCATCGGGGATGGTCTCGACCGCGAGCAGGTCAGGGCCCGCGGAGGCCAGCAGCTCCAACCGGGGTCCGTGGAAGTCGCGGAGTGCGGCCGGCGCGACGCCGTACCGGCCTCGGTATTCCGAGCCGTCGGCCAGCACTGCGCCGTACGGGCCGACGGACGCGGCGACCAGCAGCCGACGGCCGGTCGACGCCGCGACCTCGTCACGCACCCCGCAAGCGAGCGAAACGCTGGAGACGATCGTGTGCTCTGCCTCGCGCCGAGTCAGCCCGGCCGCAACGAGGATCGGCACGCTCGCCTGATAGCTCGCGGTCCTGACCACGTCGGCGCTGGCGAGGTAGTAGTCACGGTGGACGGCGGCGACCTGCGCGGGGTCTTCCAGGAGCAGGCGTGCGGTCCAGAGGTCGGAGGAGAGGTCCAGGCCCCGGTCCTCGAGCGCGTTGGACAGGCCGCCGTCCAGGACGAGGACGTCATCGAGCTTCATCAGCCCATCATGGCCGATCGGCAGCGGCGGAAGCCGGGTGTTCGGTGTCGCGGAGCCGCTGTCTGGCGACGAACCGGAATCGGTCGCCGCGGAACAGTGATCGGGTCCACTCCACGGGGCGTCCATCCGCATCCCAGGCGGTGCGGTGCACGAGCAACAGTGGCAACCCCACCTCGATCCCCAGCAGGTTGGCGGTCTCGGGGTCGGCCAGCGTCGTCTCGACGATGTCCTCGACGGCATCGAGGTCGATCTGGAAGGCCTCCGCCAGCGTGCGATAGAGCGAGCCACGGGCGGCCATCTCCTCGGCCAGGTCCGGCAACGGTCCCGGGATGTGGGCGACCTCCAGAGCGATGGGCTCGTCCTCCTGGGTCCGCAGTCGAGTCACGCGGTGCACCGGAGCGCCGGGGGTGAGCTGCAGGTGACCAGCGAGCTCCTCGTCGGCCTCCACCACGTCGATCTCGAGGACCTTGCTGCCCGGCCGCCACCCCTCGGCGGCGAGGTCCTGGGAGAAGGAGGTCAGGGGGCGCAGCTGCATCAGCTTGGGCTGGGCCACGAACGTGCCACTGCCCTGGGTGCGCTCGAGGCGGCCGTTGACGACGAGTTCGGAGATGGCTTGTCGCACCGTCGTGCGCGACGTCTCCAACAGCTCCGCCAGCTCACGCTCGGTGGGCAGGGCTGCCCCGACCGGAAGGTCGGCGATGAGGCGCTGGATCTCCCGTTTGACGAGGTAGTACTTCGGAACCTTCACGGAATCCTCCCCTTGGAATTTCGGCCAGAACCTTGACGGCACGAATTGGTCTATGCCAATCTGCAATTGGTCTACACCAATCTACCACCCGCCGGAGGATCCGATGTCAACCGCCGTCCCCACCCGAGCCCCCTCACAGCGAGGCGGTCTGCGAATCCCCGGATTCGCCCAGCTCCAACGCCTCGGCAAGAGCCTGATGCTGCCCATCGCGCTGCTGCCCGCGGCCGGCATCCTGCTCCGCCTCGGCCAGGACGACCTGCTCGGGCAGTACGACCAGCCCGTCATCGGTCCCTTCTTCGACGCCATGAGCGCGGCAGGCGGCGCGATCTTCGCCAACCTGCCGCTGCTGTTCGCCGTGGGCGTAGCCATCGGCTTCGCCCGCAAGGCTGACGGCTCGACGGCGCTGTCGGCAGTCGCGGGCTACCTCGTCATCTCCGAAGTCTTCAAGGCGATGTCGCCCATCGTCCTGGCCGGCGAGACCACGCCCACCGGCGATCAGGCGACGATCAACTACAGCGTCTTCGCCGGGATCATCATCGGCATCGTGACAGCGTGGCTGTTCGATCGCTATCACACGATCCAGCTGCCGCCCTACCTCGGATTCTTCGGCGGTCGTCGGTTCGTGCCTATCGTCGTCTCGCTGGCTGCCCTGCTGATCGGATTCGGGATGAGCTACCTCTACCCACTCTTCGACATGGGACTGACCGGCGTCGCCGAGTTCATCGGCGGCTCTGGCGCGGTCGGCGCATTCATCTACGGCTTCGTCAACCGGATGATGATCCCGCTCGGGCTGCACCACATCGTCAACACCTACATCTGGTTCCTGTACGGCGACTTCACGGCCAACGGTGCGACGTACACCGGTGAGCTCACCCGCTTCGCGAACGGCGACCCGGAGGCTGGTCGCCTGACCGCCGGCTTCTACCCCGTCCTGATGTTCGGCCTCCCCGGCGCCACGCTCGCGATGATCCAGTGCGCCCGCAAGTCGCAGAAGAAGCTCGCGGTCGGCATCCTGTCCGCGGCCGGACTCACAGCCCTCCTCACCGGAGTCACCGAGCCGCTCGAGTTCGCCTTCATGTTCGTCGCGTTCCCCCTCTACGTGATCCACGCGGTGCTCACCGGGCTGTCCCTGGCGATTGCCTATGCCCTCGACATCCACCTCGGCTTCTCGTTCTCGGCCGGACTGATCGACCTGCTGCTCTACGGCACCGCCCCGGCTGCGAAGAACATCCCGCTCCTGATCGTCATGGGCCTGGTGTTCTTCGTCCTGTACTACGTGTTGTTCCGCTTCGCCATCCTCCGCTGGAACCTGCTCACCCCGGGTCGCGACCCCGAGCAGGACGGTGCGGACGACGCGGCCGGCGACACGAGTGCCGACACGGCGACCGGAGCGGCAACGGCACGCGCTCACCAGCTCATCGCCGCCTTTGGTGGCGCCGACAACCTCAAGGCGGTCGACGCCTGCATCACGCGGCTGCGGATCGAGGTGGCCGACAAGGGCGCGGTGGATGCCGCAGCCCTGCGAGCGCTCGGTGCTGCCGGCGTCATGGAGGTCGGCAACAACGTGCAGGCCGTCTTCGGCACCGAGGCGGACGGCCTGAAGGACGAGATCCGGGCGGCTCTGGCCGGGGGACCGGCGCCGGTCGTCGCGCCGGCGCCTGCGGCCGCACCGGAGGCACCGCTCCCGACCGGAGCAGTCGGCCGCGTGACGGTCCTCTCGCCGCTCGTCGGCACGCTGGTGCCACTCGGCGAGGTCCCCGATGCGACGTTCGCGAAGGGCCTGGTCGGCCCCGGCCTGGCGATCGACCCGCCGCGTGAGGTCGTCGACGTGGTCGCGCCCGTGTCGGGCAAGATCCTCAAGCTCTGGCCGCACGCCTTCGCCGTCCAGACTCTCGAAGGAGTCGGCGTCCTGGTGCACCTCGGCATCGACACCGTGCAGCTCAAGGGTGAGGGCTTCAGCTCCTATGCGTCCGAGGGGGACGACGTCGAGATCGGCCAGCCGATCCTGCGCTACGACGTGCCCGCCGTCGAGGCAGCCGGACGGAACCCGATCGTGCCAGTGGTCATCCTGGACCGGAAGGCCGATGCCATCGCCCTGCGGGACCTGGCTGCCGGCGCGAGCCTGACGAGCCTGGAGCTGCTGCTCACGGTCGCCGCGGCGAAGACCGGGAAATGAGCTGACATGGAGGTCGTGATCCTCGATCAGCCGGAACGGTCGGCTCACGTCGCAGCCGA
Source organism: Nocardioides sp. (assembly GCA_039914485.1). Lineage (GTDB taxonomy): Bacteria > Actinomycetota > Actinomycetes > Propionibacteriales > Nocardioidaceae > Nocardioides. Next base: position 364 of record JBDSPC010000167.1, on the reverse strand, counting down.
TGCCATCGCTGCCCTGCTGGCACGCACGCCAACGGCCGTGCTCGGCCTCGCGACCGGGTCGTCCCCGCTCGCGGTCTACGACGAGCTGGCCGACCGTTGCGCCCGGGGGGACGTGAGCTTCGCGTCGGCGCGGGGGTTCACGCTGGACGAGTACGTCGGGCTGCCCGTCGACCACCCGGAGCGCTATCGCACCGTCATCGACCGTGACTTCGTCTCTCGGGTCGACTTCGCTGCGGGTGCGGTCTCGGGCCCGGACGGTCTTGCGAGCGACATCGCGCAGGCCTGCACGGACTACGAGCAGGCGATCGCGGATGCCGGAGGTGTCGATCTCCAGATCCTGGGGATCGGCTCCGACGGCCACATC
>JBDSPC010000158.1:0-4325 GCA_039914485.1 Nocardioides sp. | reverse complement strand
GTCGTCGTGAGATTCACCTGGGCGCAAGTCATGCACGATCCGGAGTACGTGCGGCAGGCCCTGCACGACGTGGTGACCGTCCGCCAGCTGCAGGCAGTTCGGATGCCGGGTCTGAGTCACTGAGCGTGAAGTCGGGTGACCTGAAGCTGAACTGCCTGCAGCTGACGTCAGGTGACGGCGAGGCGGGTGGCGTACTGCGGCTCGCGCCAGACCTCGGTCGTCAGGACATCGGTGAGTACGTCGACGGCGTCCCACACATCGGCGTACCCCACATAGAGCGGAGTGAAGCCGAAGCGCATGAGGTCGGGGGCGCGGAAGTCGCCGATCACGCCGCGCTCGATGAGGGCCTGCATGGGGGCGTAGCCGTCCTCGTGTCGCAGGGAGACCTGGCTGCCGCGGACGGCATGGTCGAGGGGGGTCACCACCTCGACATGGGACCCGACCCGGGCCTCGACGAGCGAGATGAAGAGGTCGGTCAGGGCCAGGCTCTTGGCGCGGATGTCGGCCATGTCGACGCGGTCCCAGATCTCCAGGCTGGCCTCGAGGCCGGCGTAGCTGAGCAGGGGCGGGGTGCCGACCAGGAAGCGCGAGATGCCGGGAGCGGGGGAGTAGTCAGGCGTGAACGCGAACGGGTCGGCATGGCCGTGCCAGCCGGACAGCGGCTGGGTGGCGTCCTCGTGGCGGGTCGCGACGTAGATGAAGGCCGGGGCGCCGGGGCCGCCGTTGAGGTACTTGTAGGTGCACCCCACCGCCAGGTCGGCGCCGCACCCGTCGAGGTCGACCGGGACGGCCCCGGCGCTGTGCGCGAGGTCCCAGATCATCAGCGCGCCCGCGGCCTGCACCTGCGCGGTGACCGCGGCCATGTCGTACATCCGACCGGTCCGGTAGTCGACCTGCGTGAGCAGGACGGCGGCGACGCGGTCATCGAGCACGTCGGCGAGGGCAGGGCCGTCCGCCGAGATCAGCCGTTGCTCGTGGGTGCCGGCCGTCGCGCCCTCCATCATGTAGAGGTCGGTGGGGAAGGTGTCGCGGTCACCGATGACCACGTCCCGGCCCGGGCGCAGCCCGAGCGCAGCCGTCAGCGCCTTGAAGATGTTGATCGACGTCGAGTCGCACACCACGACCTGCCCCGGCCCGGCGCCGATGAGCGTGCCGATGCGATCCCCCAGGCGACGCGGTGCCTCGAACCAGCCGGCGTCGTTCCAGCTGCGGATCAGCCCCTGCCCCCACTCCTGGGTGACGACGTGCTGGAGGTGCGCGGCCGTGCGCCTGGGCAGCGCGCCGAGCGAGTTGCCGTCGAGGTAGATCACGCCGTCGGGCAGCACGAACTCGTCGCGGTACGCCGCCAACGGGTCGCTGGCATCGAGCGCAAGGCACTCATCGCGGGTCGGGAATGTCATCGAACCTCCAGGGCAGACAGCGCGTTGAGCACGACGCGCAGGTGGGGCACCTCGTGGATGCGGAGCAGGTGCGCGCCACCCAGGGCGGCGAGCACGGCATAGAACCCCTCGGCCTTGCGGAACTCGTCGCCGAAGATGTCGTAGCTGTGCGGCAGCACGTTGCACACCGGCGCCCCGAGCTCGCGGAGCCGGAACGTCTGCGCCAGCACCCGCGTCTGGTGCCGGGCGCGCCCCAGCGGGTCGAGCAGGTTTCCGTAGTGGAACCCCATGCCCGGGTCGATGATGACGCGGTCGACGCCGAGCTCGCGCGCTCTGTCGAGTCGTACGGCGAAGTGCTCGAGCAGCACGGGGATCGGATCGTCGTCGGGCGGGACGTCGGTGGGTTCGCGGACATTCGCGGCGTCACCGAAGCACATCACCACCGCCGCGTCGTGCTCGGCGGCGAGGGTCAGCATCTCGTCCTCGTGCTCGCGGCCGGTCATGTTCAGGATCCGGGCGCCGGCGGCGAGGCAGGACTTCACGACGCGCGGCTCGTAGGTCTCGACGGAGACGATCGCGTGCTCGGCGAGGCCCTCAACGGCGGGCACGAGGGTGGCGATCTGGTCGTCCGCCCCGACGCGGGCAGCCTTGGCGTTGCTCGACTCGGCGCCGAGATCGACGATGGCCGCCCCCTGGGCGACCTGGATGCGACCCATCCGCACCGCGTCGGCCGGCGAGGTCGCGACGCTCTCGCGGTAGGTCGAGTCGCGGGACAGGTTGACGCACCCCATCAACGTCATGGGGCCGTCGCCGACCTGGAAGGAACCCTGTGGTCCGTCGAAGACGACCGGCGTCACGGGCGCGGCCCAGGCATCGCCGTACTCCAGGTGCAGTGAGCCGAGGTCGGCAAGCGTGATCACGGGAGCCACACTAGGACGGTGACCCATCTGAGCCTGAAGCCACTGGCCGACCTGACCGACGACGAGCTCGCTGCGGCCTACGCCCCCCGCAAAGAGCCGTGGCTGCGCGTCAACTTCGTCAGCACCGTCGACGGCGCCGCCCAGGGCCCGGACGGGTTGAGCAAGAGCATCAACAACGCCGCCGACAAGCGGGTCTTCGACGCGCTCCGCGTGCAGGCCGACTGCCTGATCGTCGGAGCCGGCACGCTCCGCGCCGAGGGCTATCAGGTCCCGAGCAAGCCGCTCGTCGTCGTCAGCCGTTCGGGGCAGGTGCCCGAGGGGCTCAGGGATGCACCGGACGGGCGGATCACGATGGCGACCGTCGCCAGCGCGTCGCACCTCGAAGAGACGAGGGCGAGCCTCGGCGCCGAGAACACCCTCGTGCTCGGCGAGCACGAAATCGATCTGCACGCCCTGAAGAAGGAGCTGGCTGACAAGGGCTGGGTGGACCAGCTCTCCGAGGGTGGCCCCCACCTCTTCGGCTCGCTCGTCGCCGCCGGTGTGGTCGACGAGCTCTGCTACACGATCGTGCCGCGCCTCATCGGCGGGGGGCACCTGCGGATCCTGGCCGGCGTCGACATCGACGTCGCGCTCGAGCCGGTGTCCCTGCTCGAGCAGGACGGCACGATCCTCGGGCGCTGGCTGCTCAGCTGAGAGCGGCGAGCAGCGACTTGTTGAACGCCGGCAGGTCGTCGGGGTTGCGCGAGGTGATGAGGTTGGCGTCCTCCACGACCTCCTCGTCGACCCACTCACCACCGGCGTTGCGGATGTCGGTCTGCAGGCTCGGCCACGACGTGAGCCGCTTGCCGTCGAGCACACCGGCCTCGACGAGCGTCCAGGGCGCGTGGCAGATCGCCGCCACGGGCTTGCCCGACTCGACGAACGCCTTGACGAAGGCAACGGCTGACTCGTCCGTGCGCAGGGCGTCGGGGTTGGCCACGCCACCCGGGAGGACGAGCGCGTCGTAGTCGTCGACGGACGCATCGGCGACGGTCGTGTCCACCCGTCGGGTCTCGGCCTTGTCGAGGTGGTTGTAGAGCTGGACCTCGCCGGCCTTCGGTGAGATCAGCTCGGCCGTGTGTCCCGCGCCGGTGACGGCATCCCACGGATCTGTCAGCTCAACTGCCTCGATGCCTTCGGCTGCGGTCAGGAATGCGATGCGCTTGGTCATGCCTCGACGGTTGCTCGCCACCCGGGGTCGGACAACACACCCAGGGGTGGTCGGGTCAGAGGCCGGCGGCTGACGCCCGAGCCCGCAGTCGCGGCAGCACGTCCTTCTCGTACGCCGCCATGAACCGCGCCTGGTCCGGACCCGGCGCGTGGAAGACGAGATGGCGGAAACCCATCTCGACGTACTCCCAGATCTTCTCGACGTGTTCGTCGGGGTCACTGGAGACGATGAATCGCGAGGCCGTGCGCTCGACCGGGAGGGCGTCGGCGAGGCGCTGCATCTCGATCGGGTCCTCGACGCCGGTCTTCTCGTCGCTGGACAGTGCGAGCGCGCCCCAGAAGCGGGTGTCGTCCATCGCGCGCGACAGGTCCTCGTCGAACGAGACCTTGACCTCGATCATCAGGTCGAGGTCGTCCAGCGTCCGGTCCGACTTGGCCGCCCCCTCGGCCAGCGCGGGAAGGAGCGTGTCGACGTACAACGAGCGGCCCTTGCCGCTGGTGCAGATGAACCCGTCGCCGACCCGGCCGGCGAGTCGCGTGGCGGAGGGGCCCGACGCGGCGACGTACAACGGGACGGGCTGCTCGGGGAGGTCGTAGATCGTGGCGTTGGCGAGCTGGTAGTAGTCGCCGTCGAAGGTGACGCGCTCGCCGGCCCAGAGCGCCTGGATCAGGCCCACCGCCTCCTTGAGCCGGGCGAACCGCTCCTTCCCGTCCGGCCAGGCGAGACCCAGCGGCACCTCGTTCATGCTCTCGCCCGAGCCCAGGCCGAGCACGACCCGCCCGGGCGCCAGGCAGCCGAGCGTCGCGAACGCCTGCG
>JBDSPC010000154.1:0-5988 GCA_039914485.1 Nocardioides sp. | reverse complement strand
GCGACCTGCTCGCCGTGCTCCGTGGGATCGACGACGACATCTCGTCGGCGTTGATGGTCGGCCACAACCCCGGCCTGGATGAGCTGGTCGCGCAGCTGACCGGTGAGCATGTCGACATGGTCACCTCGTCGCTCGCGGTCCTGCGCTTCGACGGGCGCTGGCGCGAGCTCGGCCGCGACTCGTGTCAGCTCGAGGCCTTTGGGAGACCACCGGCCTGAGCGAGGACCTGCTCCATCTCCGCGACCGACTCCGGCGTCGAGGTGTGGAGCACCGCCTGCCAGCCGGCGGCTCGCGCGGCGAGCACGTGTCCTTCGACGTCGTCGAGGAACAGCACTTCGTGCGGTCGTACGCCGAGGCGCTCTGCCGTCAGGGCAAACACCCGTGGATCGGGCTTCACGATGCCGACCTCGTGGGAGTACACGATGTCGTCGGTGATGTCCTCGAAGCCGTGGTGGCGTTCCTGCTCGCGAGCGCCCGGGCCGGAGTTGGACAGGATCCCGGTCCGACGGTGCGGTCGCAGCGCTGCGAACCAGTCGAACAGGTGCCGGTCCAGCGTGCCGACGTACCACCGCCAGCAGTCCGCACGCAGCTCGGAGAGCTGGGCGTCGTCGAGGCCCAGTCGGCGTTCAGCTCGCTCTCGGTCAGGCCGCCGACTGCCGCCTCGGCGGCGAGAGGAAGCAGGTGTGAACCGAACTCCGCCTCGGTCAGCCCCAGTCGGGCGGGCCAGGGTCCGGGGAAGATCGAGTCGTCGATGATCTCGAGCACTCCCCCGATGTCGAACACCACGGCTTTGATTTCCATGGCCCCGATCCTCTCCTGACCTTGTGCCATGCTGGCGAGCGATGGACATCAACCCGGCCCACAAGACGTGCTCCTTCTGCGGAAAGCAGGGCACGGCCGACACGCTGTTCGCCGGTGGTCTCGGCGCGATGATGTGCTCGGACTGCGTGTCCGGCTTCCACAAGAAGTTCAGCACGGAGGAGGGCAGGCGTTCCATCTCACTGCGCTCGAAGGCGCGGATGCCGTGGGACGAGATGTCGGACGCCGAGCTCCTGGGCAACCTGCCGAAGATCGCCGCGACCGCGGCGCAGGTCGGCTCGTTCCTTGCCGACTGGGTGCAGCTGGCGCGAGATCGCGGGCTCTCGTGGGCCGAGATCGGACAGGCGCTCGGCGTTTCGCGCCAGGCCGCGTGGGAGCGCTTCGCGAAGGCCAGGCCACCGGAGGCGAACACCTTGGTCTGAGCAACGCGGGAGGAGTGCGGGCCAGGTCCACCCCCGTGAGACCCGACCCACTCTCTCCACTCCCGCGTTGCGGCACCACCGTACGTCAAGGATGTCCTGACACGCCAACGACACGCGTCAGCCCCGGACGACGAGCTCACCCGTCTGGACCCGCCAGAGGGCGGCGTACGCGCCGTCGAGGTCGAGCAGCTCGTCGTGGGTGCCGCTCTCGATGACGCGACCGGCATCGAGCACCCAGATGCGGTGGGCGTGCCGCACGGTCGAGAGCCGGTGCGCGACGACGAGCGCCGTGCACTGGGCCGCGGTACGTCGCAGTGAGCGCTGGATGGCGGCCTCGGTCTCGTTGTCGACGGCACTGGTCGCCTCGTCGAGCACGAGCACGGCCGGGTCGCGCAGGAGCGCACGGGCGAGGGCGAGCCGCTGGCGCTGGCCGCCGGAGAGCGTGACGCCGCGCTCGCCGACCCATGCGTCGAGCCCGTCGGGCAGGGCGTCGATGAACTCCATGGCCGCGGCCGCGTCGGCGGCGGCCGTGATCTGCTCGCGGGTGGCGTCGGGCCGGCCGTAGGCGATGTTGTCGGCGATCGAGCCGGCGAACATGAAGACGTCCTGGGCGACGTAGCCCATCGACCCGCGCAGCGAGTCCCAGTCGAGGTCGCGGACGTCCTGCCCGTCGAGGAGCACCCGGCCCGAGCGCGGGTCGTCGAACCGCAGCACGAGGCGGAGCAGCGAGGACTTGCCAGATCCGGTCGCGCCGACGATCGCGTGCGTCTCGCCGGCAGGGACGACCAGGTCGATGTCGTGCAGCACGTCAGGCCCGTCGCCGTACCCCGACCGCACCCCGCGCAGCTCGAGCCGACCGGCGACCGGTCGCGAGAGCGCCGTGTCCCCGGCCTTGACGGACACCGGCTCCTCGAGGAGTCCGAGGATGCGGGCCGCGGAGGCGCGGCCGCGCTGGTAGAGGTCGAGCACCTCGGCGACGTCGGTCAGCGGCCAGAGCAGGCGCTGGGTCATGAAGACGAGGACGGAGTAGAGGCCGACCTCGAGCTCGCCGCGCAGCGTCGCCCACCCGCCGAGCAGGAGGGTGCAGGTGAAGCCGGCCAGGATCGCCATCCGCACCAGGGGCACGAACGCGGCGGACGAGCGGATGGCCGCGGTGTTGGCGTCGCGGTAGGCCCGGGAGACGGCCGAGACCCTCTCGCGCTCGCGGTTCTCGGCGGTGAACGCCTTGATCGTGGCGATGCCGGCGAGGTTGGCGCTGAGCGTGCCGGACAGGTCGGCGACGGCGCCGCGGACCCGCACGTAGAGCGGCTCGAGCCGCTTCTGGAAGACCAGGGAGCCGATGACGATGAGCGGGATCGGCAGGAACGCCAGCACCAGCAGCTGCCCGGACGCGACCGCGAAGACGCCGCCGACGAGCAACACGTTGAGCACGGTCTGCAGGATCGCCGGGGCGCCGATGTCGAGGAACCGCTCGAGCTGGTTGACGTCGTCGTTGAGCGTGGCCAGCGTCGAGCCGGCGGGCCGCGCCTCGTGCCAGCCGAGGTCGAGGTGCTGCACGTGGTCGTAGGCCTCGACCCGCAGGTCGTGCTCGACGCCCTGCGCCAGGCCTCGCCACAGCACGCTGGCGACGTACTCCGAACCGGACTCGATGATCCAGATGACGACGTTGATGGCCGCGATCCAGCCCAGCTGGGCATAGCGCGACTCGACGCCGAGCAGCTCTGCGACGAATGAGGCGTCGCCGCGTACGACGACGTCGACCGCCGCTCCGATCAGCAGCTCGGGCGCGACGTCGGCGACCTTGTTGATCGTCGAGGCGACCACGGCACCGATGAAGCGGGCGCGGTAGACGCGGTAGCGCTGCCACAGCGCACGCAGGGGTTGATCGGCGTCGGTCGGAGTGCTCACCGGAGAACCGTAGGCGCGGGGTCACACCAATTTGGCGATGCCCCCGCCGCTCCCTGCGTCCTACGTTGAGTCGTTCGGTTCATTCCGGCTAGGAGGGAATCATGAGGAAGCTCAGCGTCATCGCAAGCGCCATGCCTGTCCTGGTTGCCACTGCACTCTTCGGAGCGCCCGCTCAGGCAGCTGACCGGTTCGCCGTCGAGCTGTCGGACGTGCAGGGTCTCGACACCGGCACCGGCACCTTCACCAGCAACATTCCGGGTTGCGAGACCGGGGAGTCGACCACCATCCGCGCCATGGCGCAGTTCCCACGCGGAACCGGGGTCTTCCGGGGCACGCGGGTGTTCGAGTGCGACAGCGGGATCGGTTCCGTCACCGTGAACCTCTCGGCACGCTTCGGCGATGGCGGGTCGGTGGGCACCTGGTCCATCGCGTCGGGCAGCGGCGCATTCGCCGGCGTCCACGGCGCCGGCAAGCTCGTGGGCGTGCCCCACCCCGACGGCATCCAGGACAACTACACCGGCACCGTGACGATCACCTAGGTCCCGTAGACCCGCTCGGGCTCGGCGGCCCGGCCGACGAGGGCACGGATCGCCGAGCCGACGTCACCCGCCGCCCAGCGCTGCCCCGCGTCCTCGTGGGGCCCGTGCCGCCAGCCCTCCTCGAGGCAGACGCGGCCGCCCTCGATCTCGATCACGCGGCCGGTCACGTCGGCGGCATCCGCCGAGGCGAGCCACGCCACGATCGGTGAGTTGTTGGCCGGGTCCATCGCGTCGAAGGCGTCGCCATCACCGCCGGCGCCCGCCATCATGTCGGGGAACGCGTCCACGGTCATCCGGGTCCGGGCCACCGGCGCGATGGCGTTGACCGTGGCGCCGTACCTCCCGAGCTCGGCCGCGGCGACGAGGGTGAGACCGGCGATGCCGGCCTTCGCTGCGGAGTACGTCGCCTGGCCGATGCTGCCCTGGAGGCCGGCGCCCGACGACGTGTTGATCACCCGGGCCGCACGCTGCCGGCCCTCCTTGGCCTCGGCCCGCCAGTAGGCACCCGCGTGCCGCAGCGGCGCGAAGTGGCCCTTGAGGTGGACCCGGATCACCGCGTCCCACTCCTCCTCGCTGGTGTTGACCAGCATCCGGTCGCGCACGAAGCCGGCGTTGTTGACGAGGATGTCGAGGCCGCCGAACGTGTCGATCGCCTGCTGCACCATCGCGGCGGCCTGCTCGAAGTCGGCCACGTCGGCGCCGTTGGCAACCGCTTCGCCACCCATCGCCACGATCTCCGCGACGACCTCGTCGGCCGGGGAGTCCTGCTTCTCCCCCGCCAGCGAGACGCCGAAGTCGTTGACGACGACCTTGGCGCCCTGGCGGGCCAGCTCGAGAGCGTGCTCACGCCCGATGCCGCGACCGGCTCCGGTGACGATGGCGATGCGGTCCTTGAGGATCATGCGAGTCCTTTCATGACGTGGCTGAAGATCGGGGGTTCGCCGCCGCCGTGGCAGGCCACGTGGGCGCCGGAGACGTAGGAGGCGAGGTCGGAGCCGAGGAAGAGGGCCAGGTTGCCGACCTCGTCCGGTCGGGCCATCCGGCCCATCGGGATGGTCGCTTCGATCGCGGCGACGGACTCGTCGTCGCCGTAGTGCTCGCCGGTCAGCTCGGTGCGGCACAGGCCGACGTTGATCGCGTTGACCCGCACCTTGGGCGCCCACTCCATCGCGAGGGAGGTGGTCAGCGAGTCGAGGCCGGCCTTCGCGGCGCCGTACGCCGCAGTGCCGGGCGAGGGGCGCAGGGCGCTGATGGAGGAGATGTTGACGATCGCGCCGCCGTGCTCCTGGCGCTGCATGACGGCGTTGGCCGCCTGCATGGCCACCAGCGGGCCGGTGAGGTTGAGGCCGAGGATCAAGTCATGAAAGCGCGGGGACGCATCGGCCGCCAGGGCGTACGGCGCACCGCCGGCGTTGTTCACGAGGACGTCGAGTCGTCCGTGCGCGGCGACCACGGCATCGACGGTCGCGTGCACCGACTCGGGGTCGCGCACGTCGCACTGCAGGTGGGACGTCCCGGGCTCGAGCACCTCCACCGCGGAGCGGGCGACCGTCACGACGTGCGCGCCGGCTGCGACATAGGCGCGGGTGATGCCGAGGCCGATGCCACGGGAGCCGCCGGTGACGAGCACGACGCGGCCCAAGAGGTCGATCGACACGGACATGGGGAGCCTTCCACCTTCGAGTTCCGCAGGAGCGGTTGAACCAAGCAAGTGCTAAGGTACCAAGCAAATGCTTGGTTTGTAACCCGGAAGGCTCCTCATGGGCATCTCGTCACACCTCAGCAACGACGGCATCCGCGTCATCACCGTCGACTGTCCCCCGGTCAATGCGCTCACCGTGCAGGGCTGGTTCGAACTCGCCGACTCGCTCGACGAGGCCGGTGCCGACCCGGCCACGAAGGTGGTGATCCTGCGCGCCGAGGGTCGGGGCTGGAACGCCGGCGTCGACATCTTGGAGATGCAGAACACCGAGGGCTTCGACGCCCTGATCGGTGCGAACAAGGGCTGCTTCGCGGCGTTCAAGGCGGTCTACGAGTGCTCGGTCCCCGTGATCGCCGCGGTGCACGGCTTCTGCCTCGGCGGCGGCGTGGGCCTGGTCGGCAACGCGGACATCGTGGTCGCCAGCGACGACGCCTACTTCGGGGTGCCGGAGGTCAAGCAGGGCGCACTCGGTGCGGCCACGCACCTCGCGCGACTGGTCCCCCAGCACCTGATGCGCACGCTCTACTTCACGGCCCGCACGATCAGGGCCAGCGACCTGGTGCAGCACGGCTCGGTCTACGAGGTCGTCCCCCGCGAC
>JBDSPC010000107.1:0-2773 GCA_039914485.1 Nocardioides sp. | reverse complement strand
CGACCTGGAGCCAGGTCTCGACGCCGTGCTTGCGCATCAGCGCGCGCGCCGCACGGATCTTGGGCAGGCACAGGTCGAGGAACTTCTGGCCGCCGAAGCCCGGCTCCACCGTCATGATCAGCACCATGTCGAGCTCGGGCAACAGCGCCTCGTAGGGCTCGATCGGGGTCGCCGGCTTCAAGGCCATCGACGCGCGGGCGCCCTGGTTGCGCAGCTCGCGGGCGAGCCGGATCGGCGCCTTGGTCGACTCGATGTGGAAGGTGACGCTGCGGGCGCCGGCCTCGGCGTAGAGCGGCGCCTGGGTGTCGCAGTCCTCGATCATCAGGTGGGCGTCGAGGGGGATGTCGGTGGCCCTGCTGAGCGCCTCGACCATCGTCGGGCCGAACGTCAGGTTGGGTACGAAGTGGTTGTCCATCACGTCGACGTGCACCCAGTCGGCGCTGCCGATCCGGCCAATCTCCTCGCCCAGCTTGGCGAAGTCGGCGTTCAGGATGGACGGCGTGATCTGGATTCCCACGGGCGCAAGCCTAGGGCCGAGGGTGCTTCAGTCGAGAAGCGAGTCGTCGTACGCCGCCGTCAGCTCGCCGCCGGCAGCGCCGGTGTTCACCACGCCCGCCGGCTCGATCAGCATCACCGCCACGTCGCCGTCGGTGATCGGACAGTGCTCCACGCCCCGCGGGACCACGAACAGCTGGCCCGGTCCGAGCGTCACGTCACCGTCGCGCAGCTGGATCGTGAGACGACCCTCGACCACCAGGAACAGCTCGTCGGTGTCGTCGTGGGTGTGCCAGACGAACTCGCCCTTGAGCTTGGCCAGCTTGATCTCGTAGTCGTTCAGCCGAGCGATCACCTTGGGCGACCAGTGCTCGGAGAAGAGCGACAGCTTGGAAGAGATGTCGATCGGCTCGGCCATGTCAGTCCTCCGGGTCGGCTGGCGGCTCGGCGCCCGCGGCCTCGTCGCGCTCGGCCCACTCGAGCAGCGGCGCGATGTCGAAGACCTCGTTGTCGATGCCACCGTGCAGGTCGCCGATCTCGGCGAACCGCGCCGGCATCGTGAAGATCGTGAAGTCATTGGGCTCGCACTCGTCGATCTCCTCCCAGTGCACCGGGGCGGAGACGCGGGCGTTGGGAACGCCGCGGACGGAGTAGGCCGCGGCGATGGTGTGGTCGCGGGCGTTCTGGTTGTAGTCCACGAACAGCTGGTCGCGCGCGCGGTCCTTGCGCCACCAGGCGGTCGTCACGTCCCCACCGGCCCGGCGTTCGACCTCGCGGGCGAAGGCGAGCGCTCCGCGGCGTACGTCCTGGAAGCCGTGGTCCGGCTTGATCCGGACGTAGATGTGGATGCCGGAACCGCCGCTGGTCTTCGGGAACCCCACGGCGCCGAGCTCGTCGAGGACCTCGTGGGAGATGTGCGCGACTCGCTGCACGGTCTCCCAATCGCACTCGGGGCCGGGGTCGAGGTCGATGCGCCACTCGTCGGGCATTTCGACGGCTGTCCTGCGTGTGTTCCAGGGGTGGAACTCGACGGTGGACATCTGCACTGCCCAGATGACGCTGGCCAGCTCGGTGACGCAGAGCTCGTCGGCGGTGCGGTTCCAGCGCGGGAAGTGCAGCCGCACGGTCTCGAGCCAGGGCGGGGCACCGCCTGGGATCCGCTTCTGGTGCACCTTGTCGCCGGCCAGGCCCTTGGGGAAGCGGTGCAGCATGCACGGCCGCTCGTAGAGCGCATTGACGATGCCCTCTCCGACGGCGAGGTAGTAGTGCACCAGGTCGAGCTTGGTGGCGCCGGACTCGGGGAAGTAGACCCGGTCCGGGTTGCTCACCCGCACGACGCGGTCATCCACCTCGATCTCGATGCTGGGTGAGGTCGCCATGCAAAGACCCTAGCCAGTCGGTGCGTCAGTCTTTTCGGGTTCGGGTTCGGGTGCGGGTTCGGGGGTCGGTGCCGGCGTGACGGTGACGAGGACCGGCTCGCTGGCTCCCCAGTCGGCGTACTCGCTCTCGGGCCGCAACCAGCGGTAGTCCGCCGTCTGCTCGACCGTGACGGAGGCGTGGGACGAGCCGTCGGGACCGGCGTAGGTCAGCGGGGACACGTCGGTCCAGTCGACGGCTCCGGGCGCGCGGGTCTGGAGCACGAGCGGGTCGCCCATGACCCGGCCGTTGCGGTCCGTGACCGAGCCTGCGACGTCGAACCGGTCACCCGCGACGAGCTCGGTCGCGGACGGGACGACCGAGGTGGAGAGGGTCAGTCCCTCGAAGTCCCACACCCGGCCGTTGCCGGCGACGGCGTCGAGGTTGAAGGCCTGCCCGTCGCAGCCGAAGCCGGTCACGACATAGCCGGCGCCGTCGCCGTGCAGCGCGGCGAACTCGGCGGGAGTGCTCGTCTCGACGGCCATGGTCAGGCCCGTGCTGAGGTCGACCAGCTGCCATTCGTGCGGCAGGGTCGCAGTGTCGATGTGCTGCCAGTTGACCGGCGAGACCGTGAGGCTCGCGCGCCCGCGCCAGGCGTAGCCGGCCGGCGCGTCGAGGGCCGTCACCCAGATGTAGGAGGCGCCGGTGGTGCCGCTCTCGGCGCGCACGTCCACGCCGGCGCCCAGGGCGGCGAGGGACAGGAACGTGATCGCGGGGCCGGTCGCGGTGCCGGTGCCGGCGGGCACCAGCCCGAAGCTGCGGCGACCGAGAGGTGCGGCGTCGGGTCCGCGGTTGATCCGCGACGACGGAGCACTCGCGGCACCGTCGATCGTGTCGCAACCGACGTAGGTCAGGAACATCC
>JBDSPC010000104.1:0-7392 GCA_039914485.1 Nocardioides sp. | reverse complement strand
AGCCGCTCGGAGTAGCGGGGTTCGGCGTCGGGGTCGTGCCAGAGCCCCTGCTCCTTGGCGTAGCCCTCGACGAGCGCGAGCTGCTCGGCGCTGCGTCCGGTGAGCCGGAGGTAGTCGATGGTCTGCTGGTCGATCGGGAAGACCGCGATGGTCGAGCCGAACTCCGGGCTCATGTTGCCGATCGTGGCGCGGTTGGCCAGCGGCAGCGCGGAGACGCCGGGGCCGTAGAACTCGACGAACTTGCCGACGACGCCGTGCTTGCGCAGCATCTCGGTGATGGTGAGGACCAGGTCGGTGGCGGTCGCACCCTCGGGCAGGTCGCCGTTGAGCTTGAAACCGACGACGCGCGGGATCAACATCGAGACGGGCTGGCCGAGCATCGCCGCCTCGGCCTCGATGCCGCCGACGCCCCAGCCGACCACGCCGATGCCGTTGACCATCGTGGTGTGCGAGTCGGTGCCGACACACGTGTCGGGGTAGGCGAGCAGCTCACCATCGACCTCACGGGTGAAGACGGTGCGGGCGAGGTGCTCGATGTTGACCTGGTGCACGATGCCGGTGCCGGGCGGGACGACCTTGAAGTCGTCGAACGCACCCTGGCCCCAGCGCAGGAACTGGTAGCGCTCGCGGTTGCGCTCGTACTCGATCTCGACGTTGCGCTCGAACGCGTCGGCCGAGCCGAACACGTCGGCGATCACGGAGTGGTCGATGACCATCTCGGCGGGTGCCAGCGGGTTGATCTTGGTCGCGTCGCCACCGAGCTCGGCCATGGCCTCACGCATCGTGGCGAGGTCGACCACACACGGCACACCGGTGAAGTCCTGCATGATCACGCGCGCCGGCGTGAACTGGATCTCCTTGTCGGGCTCAGCGGTCTCGTCCCATCCCGCGAGCGCCTTGATGTCGTCGGCGGTGATGTCCGCGCCGTCCTCGGTCCGGAGGAGGTTCTCGAGCAGCACCTTGAGGCTGAACGGCAGCGAGTCGACGTCAAGACCGTCGCCCACCACCTTGTCCAACCGGAAGATCTCGTAGGACCTGCCGTCCACTTCGAGGGTGCTCTTGGCGCCGAAACTGTCCTGACTGGCCATCCGCCACATCTCCTGAGTTGTCTTCGTGGATCATCACTGAGCCGTTGCGACCCATCTTGCCGCCGCTGGGTGAACCCGGGGAAGCAAGGCGACCCTAAGTTATTGGTCCGCCATCCTGCACGGTTTGTCTTGACGTCAAGATACATGACGGCGAGAGAGTTGTCACGTGATTCCCGCCCGCGCGTCGAGGCGCTGGAGCAGGTCGTGCGCCGCGAGCTCGACCTTCTTGTGCCGCCACTCCGCCGCCCGGTAGACGCAGGCGATCAGACCGCTGCGGTGGACGCGTCGCAGGTCGCCGTACACGAACGCGTAGCGGGCCTTGGTCTCGTCATTGGCGCCCTCGGTGAGGCCCAGGTGCCAGGTGGCGTAGTCCTCCCACGAGTGCGTCTCGAGGTAGCTGTTCTGTGCCTCGGCGTCGGGCTGGACGTCGCCCCAGTCGCTGTCGAGGACGTACTGCCGACCCTCGATCAGCCGCCGCGCATGCTCAACCGCCGCCTTGTTCACGTCGTACGTCGCCACGTCGCCCTCACTCGTGGATGTGGTCGCGCCAGTCGGCCGGCACCCGTCCGGCCGGACCGGGAGTCGGTTGGTCGTCGGGGTGGGAGGTCGGTGGGGCGAGTTCCGGGCCCAGCACGCCCGTCTCCTTGGCGTAGTCCCAGCACCACGACTCCCCCGGTTCGAAGGACTGGATCACCGCGTGCCCCGTCTCACGGAAGTGCGCCGTGGCGTGCTGGGCCGGCGAGGAGTCGCAACAGCCCACTTGCCCGCACTCCACGCAGCGGCGCAGGTGCACCCACCAACCGCCCGCCTCGTCACACTCCGCGCACCCCGAGCCGCTGGGCGGCGGGCGGCTCTCGATGTCGGTCGTCGTCATGCTCATCGACGTTACTCACGTCTCGGCCTCGGCACGAGGGCACGGAACTCCTCGGGTCGGCGATTGCGCAACTTCCGCGTGTCAGCGAGCGCCCACTCCGGAATCACCGCGCGCGGACGTCCTCGTGGCTGCCACCCCTCCCTCGCCTCCGCCACCAGCTCTCGCCACGTCGGGTGGTCCGCCAGGTCCGCGGGCGTGGGACGACGCCACGCGCCCCAGCGCCTGCTGTAGCGCACTCGCGGCAGCTCCAGCTCCTTGGACCTACACAGGATCTGACCCCACCAGGCGGTCATCTCGGCGCCCTCGGGCGCCCACCACCCCTCGGTCCACACGAAGGTGTGAGCGGGATAGCGACGATTGGCCGCGTCCCTCGCCGTCACGACCTTCATCGGCGCCACCATCACCTCGGCACGGTCGCCGCCACGCTCCACGCCACGCTCCACGCCACGGTCGCCGCCCTGCTTCACGGCGGCCAGGCTCAGCTTGGCCAGGTCGAGCACGCGTGCCAGCATCCGGGCCGACGGAGTCGTCCGACCGGTCTCCCACTTCGCCACGGCGGACTGCGACACCCCCAGCTCGTGCGCCAGCTCCCGCTGCGACCACGTCGCCAGGCGGCGTACGCGCCGGATCATCCCCGAAATCTCCATCTCGAGCGGCGGCGACGCCGCCTTCTCGTTGGTCTCCATCCTGCTCCCCGATGGTTGCTCGTTCTGTCTCGGACACATCAGAGCAGGAGGCACCGACACTGGCCGCTTGGACCTGAGTCTCGAGGGGACTCAGGTCCAAACGATGAGGGCAGAGGGAGGTGGCAGGAGCCGAGGTCGCCGGAAGGACCGAGCCTCAGCGGCTGAGCAGGGCGACGCACTCCACGTGGTGCGTCATCGGGAAGAGGTCGAAGGCGCGCAGTTGCTCGAGGCGGTAGCCGTGATCCGCGAAGATGGCGACGTCGCGGGCCAGGGCGGCCGGGTCACAGGCGACGTAGGCGACGGCGCGGGGGGCTCGGTCCACGACCTGCTCCACCACGGTCCTCTTGGCGCCTTCGCGCGGGGGGTCGAGGACGACCAGGTCGAACGGCTCGTCGTACGCCGACGCGAGCACCTTCTCCACCGCTCCGCACGTGACAGCGGCGCCCTCATGGGCGGCCAGGTTCGAGATCGCGTGGCGCGAGGCCGCGCGGTCGGCCTCGACCGCGACGAGCCGGGTGCCGGACCCGACGGCCTCCCCGAGGAAGCGGGCGAAGAGACCGACGCCGGCGTAGAGATCGAGGACGCGCTCGCCAGGTCGCGGGTCGAGCATCGCGAGCACGGTCGAGACCAGCGTGGACGGGGCGCCGGGGTGCACCTGCCAGAAACCGTCGGGCTCCACCGTGAATGAGCGTCCGTCCACCGTCTCGGTGATGGCGGGGCCCGGCTCGGGCGACCGCGCGTCCGGGGCGGCGATCAGGCAGTCGTCGACGGGGACGACACGGCGTGAGCGGTGGGCGCGCAGGCCTCGCAGCCCGTCGGGGGTCTGCGCCCACTGCATGCGGGTGCGCCAACGCAAGCCCTGCTCGTCGCCCGGAACGGCTTCAACGGTGACGTCGACGTCGAGCCCGGCGAGCCGCCGGAGCTGCTCGGAGACCACGGCTTCCTTGAGCGCGCGTTGCGCGGGCAGGGAGACGTGCTGGAAGTCGCAGCCACCACACAGGCCCGGGCCGGCGACAGGACACGGCGCCGCAACCCGGTCGGGTGAGGGCGTGAGCACCGCGATCGCGTCGCCCCGCCAGAAACGGTCGCCGTCCGAGCCTTCGGTGATCTCGACGACGACGTTCTCCCCCGGCAGGCAGTGTCGTGTGAACACGACGCGCGACTCGGGTTCGGTGTCCGACGAAGGCAGGCGGACGATGCAGTGGCCGCCGTGGGCCACCGGACCGACGATCGCCTCGAAGCGTTCGCCGACACGCGAGCGCCCGCGCTCCTTGCGCGGGCGGGCATGACGACTCACGGGTCGATCTGCCGGTCGTAGTCGACGTCGCTGGTGTCGCGCACGCGTCCACGTCGCAGGTCGCCGGCCTGTACGCGCTTGTCCTCGCGAGAGCCGCGCTCCTCGGCGATGGTAGACGAGCGCAGCTGGTAGGGCACGGAGATGACCATGACGCCGGGCGTGAAGAGCAGGCGGCCCTTGAGTCGCAGGGCGGTCTGGTTGTGCAGGATCTGCTCCCACCAGCGGCCCACGACGTACTCCGGAATGTAGACGGCGACGACCCCGCGCGGACTGGAGCGGCGGATCTCCTGGGCGTACTCGACGATCGGGCGGACGATCTCGCGGTACGGCGAGTGCAGCACCTTGAGAGGGGTGTCGAGGTTGCGCTCGTCCCACTCCTCGAGCAGCTTGTTCGTGGCGGCCGCGTCGATCGAGACGTAGATCCCCTCGAGCAGGTTGGGGCGGGTCGCCTTGGCGAAGGCGAGGGCTCGCAGCGTCGGCTTGTGCAGCTTGGAGACCAGCACGATGGCGTGGACCCGGGTCGGCAGCAGCTTGTCCTGCTCGTCGGCGGCGAGCTCGGCCTCGACCATCGCGTAGTGGCCGCTGATGCCCTTCATGATCAGGAAGAACACGATCATCGCGATGATCGTGATCCAGGCGCCGGCCAGGAACTTCGTGACCAGCACGATCACCAGCACCACGGCGGTCATCCCCAGCCCGAAGGTGTTGATGGCGCGCGACCGCATCATCCGCCGCCGAGCCGCCGGGTCCGTCGAGTCCTTGAGGAGCCGCGTCCAGTGCCGGATCATCCCGAGCTGGCTGAGGTTGAACGACACGAAGACACCGACGATGTAGAGCTGGATCAGCTTGGTCGTCTCCGCGTTGAACATGACGATCAGGATGATCGACATGGCCGCCAGGAAGACGATGCCGTTGCTGTACGCGAGCCGGTCACCCCGCGAACCCAGCGAGCGCGGTGCGAGCCCGTCCTGGGCGAGGATCGAGCCGAGCACCGGGAAGCCGTTGAACGCCGTGTTGGCCGCGAGCACGAGGATGATGCCGGTGACCGTGACGACGAAGTAGAACCCCGGCGAGAAGCCGTGGAAGACGCCGTGCGCGATCTGCGAGATCACCGGGTGCTGCTCGTAGCCCAGGGGCAGGGCTCCCCCGGCGGCGGTGCGCAGGCGTTCGAGCTCGTGCGGGTCGACGTACCGGATGCTCATCTGCTTGGCGAGCACGATCACGCTCATCATCATCGAGACCGCGATCAGCCCGAGGAGCAGCAGCGTGGTGGCGGCGTTCTTGCTCTTGGGCCGCTTGAAGGCGGGGACGCCGTTGGAGATCGCCTCGACCCCGGTCAGGGCGGCACATCCCGACGAGAACGCGCGCGCCAGCAGGAACACCATCGCCACCTGCGTCAGCGGACCGTCCCAGCCCTCCGCCGGCTCGATCTTGAGCTGGGAGCTCTCCGCCAGCGGCAGGTCGCCCAGCAGCAGCTGGATCAGCCCGTAGGCGCACATGCCGAGGATCGCGACCATGAACAGATACGTGGGTACGGCGAAGAACGCGCCCGACTCTCGAACCCCGCGCAGGTTGAGCGCCGCGAGCACGATGACGGCGACGCTGGCCGCTGTTGCCTCGTGCCCGATCAGGGACGGGATGGCGCCTGCGGCGTACTGCGAGGCCGATGAGATGGACACCGCGACCGTGAGGACGTAGTCGACGAGCAGGGCGCTGGCCACGGTGATGCCGGCGTTGCGGCCGAGGTTGACCGTGGCCACCTCGTAGTCGCCGCCACCGGACGGATAGGCGTGCACGGTCTGCCGGTAGGACGCGACCACGGTCAGCATCACGAGGGCGACGACCAGGCCGATCTTCCAGCTCCAGGTGTACGCCGAAGCGCCGGCCACACTGAGCATGATGAAGATTTCGTCGGGGGCGTAGGCGACCGACGAGAGCGCGTCGCTGGCGAAGACCGGGAGCGCGATGCGCTTCGGCAGGAGCGTCTCGCCGAGTTGGCTGCTCCGGAGCTTGCGTCCGAGCAGAATGCGTTTTGATACGTCTCCGACACTCACGAGGGGACAGCGTAGTCATCTGCGTTACGGTTCCCTCGTGCATGTCGTCATCATGGGCTGTGGCCGGGTCGGTTCGACCCTCGCCCGAAGCCTCGAGGATCGCAACCACACGGTGTCCGTGATCGACAGCGACCCCGATGCGTTCCGCCGTTTGGGTCCGTCGTTCAACGGGGACAAGGTCACCGGCTACGGCTTCGACCAGGAAGTCCTGGAGAAGGCCGGCATCCGTCGCGCCGACGCCTTCGCGGCCGTGTCGAGCGGTGACAACTCCAACATCATCGCCGCGCGAGTCGCCCGCGAGACGTTCGGGATCCAGCAGGTCGTCGCCCGGATCTACGACCCCGGTCGCGCCGAGGTCTACCAGCGTCTCGGCATCACGACGGTCGCCACCGTGAAGTGGACGGCCGACCAGGTGCTGCGGCGCGTGCTGCCCGCCGGCGCCGAACCCGACTTTCGCGACCCCTCGGGGACGATCCGGGTCGACCACATCCAGGTGCCCGAGCAGTGGATCGGTGAACGCACCATCCACTTCCAGGAGCAGTCGCGCACCCGCATCGCGTGGATCGACCGCCTGGGCGAGGGCATGATCCCGACCCGCGAGACCGTGATCCAGGAAGGCGACATGCTGCACCTCGTGATGCGTGAAGAGATCGCAGCGCACGCCTATTCCGTGCTCGAGAGCGGACCGGAGGAGCGCTGATGAGAGTTGCCATCGCCGGAGCGGGTGCCGTCGGCCGCTCGATCGCCCGTGAGCTGATCGACAACGGCCACCAGGTGCTGCTGATCGACAAGTCCCCCAATGCGATCCGCCCCGAGCGGGTGCCCAACGCCGAGTGGCTGCTCGCCGACTCGTGCGAGCTGTCCTCCCTCGAGGAGGCGCAGCTCGACAAGTGCGACGTGGTGATTGCCGCGACCGGTGACGACAAGGCCAACCTCGTGACCTCGCTGCTCGCCAAGACCGAGTTCGGCGTGCCGCGAACGGTCGGCCGGGTCAACCACCCGAACAACGAGTGGCTCTTCACCGAGGCCTGGGGCGTCGACGTCAACGTCTCCACCCCGCGCATCATGTCCGCGCTGGTCGAGGAGGCGGTCAGCGTGGGCGACCTGGTGCGGCTCTTCACGTTCCGCCAGGGCAACGCCAACCTCGTCGAGATGACGCTGCCCACCGACTCGCCCTACGTCGGCACGCCCAGCGGCCTGGTCCCGTTCCCCGACAACTGCGCCCTGGTGACGATCCTGCGCGACGGGCAGGTCTACACACCCAACGGCGAGCAGCCGCTGGAGGCCGGCGACGAGCTCCTGTTCGTCATCCCGTCCGACATCGAGGACGAGCTCGAAACCCTGCTCTCACCGCGCACGCACGGCGGCTGAGCCTGGCTCAGGCGGGAGCCTG
>JBDSPC010000049.1:0-14431 GCA_039914485.1 Nocardioides sp. | reverse complement strand
AGCGGATCGGCGCCGATCCGCACCCCGGCCTCCTTGACGAGCGCGAGGTCGACGACGGAGGGCAGGTCGTCGACGTACGAGCCCATGAAGTCGTAGGAGCCGACGGTGGCGCGCGCCTTCGCGAAGGCGACCCGGCGCACCCCTTCAATGTTGCCGCGGATGAGCTCGTTGGCCCGCGCCGCGATCACGGTGGTCGCATCGGAGTCGGCCGGGCCGCCGTGGGGCGGGTTGTACTTGAACCCGCCGTCGGCGGGCGGGTTGTGCGAGGGCGTGACGACGATGCCGTCGGCGAGACCGGACTGCTTGCCCTGGTTGGCGCGGATGATCGCGTGCGACACCGCCGGGGTGGGTGTGAAGCCGTCGCGGTCGTCGACCAGCACCGTCACGTCGTTGGCTACCAGCACCTCGAGGGCGGTGACCCAGGCCGGCTCGCTCAGCGCGTGGGTGTCGCGGCCGATGAAGAGCGGTCCGTCGTAGCCCTGCTCCTTGCGGTAGTCGCAGATCGCCTGTGTCGTGGCGGCGATGTGGACCTCGTTGAACGACGTCGTCAGCGACGAGCCACGGTGGCCACTGGTGCCGAAGGCGACCTGCTGGTCGACATTCTCCGGATCGGGCTCGAGGTCGAAGTAGGCCGTGACGAGGTGCGCCACGTCCACCAGGTCGGAGGGCTGGGCCAGTGTTCCTGCGCGAGAGTCCGGTGCCATACGGCCATCTTGTCGTCGTGGCACGCGCACGTCGAGAAAACTCGCGAGCCACTGTCGATTCGGGTGCCGCCCATCCGTCACAGTGATGAGGTCGCAGCCGCGGCCCCGACGACAGCCACGAGGGAGTTCATTCGATGAGCCGGTTCCTGATCCTGCTGCCCGCACCCGAGGCGGAGTGGGCGAAGCTGCCCGCATCCGAGCACGAGAAGGGGATGCGGTCGCACGGACAGTTCGATCGCGAACTGGCCGAAGGCGGGCACACCCGGGTCATGGGCCACCCGCTCGAGCCATCGGCCGCGGCCACCGCCATGCGCCCCGACGGCAACGGGGGCGTGCTGGTGACCGATGGCCCGTTCAGCGAGACGGCTGAGCAGATCGTCGGCTTCTACCTCGTCGACAGCGACGACGAGGCCGACCTGCGAGCCGTCTGCCAGCGCTTCGCCGCTCGGGGCGAGCACATCGAGTTCCGCCGACTGGCCGAGTGACACCTCACCACCGAAGGAGAAGGACATGACCGACTACATCGTGTTGATCATCGGCGACGACGCGCGCTGGTGGGACAAGATGACCGAGCAGGAACGAGCCGACGGCATGGCGGCGCACGAGCGCTTCTCGACGAGCCTCGTCGAGCGCGGCCACGTGATCACGGGTGGTGCCGAGCTGCACCGCACGAGCGAGGCGCGCTCGATCAGGATCGGTGCCGACACCGTCACCGAAGGGCCGTTCGCCGAGTCGACCGAGCAGGTCGGCGGCTTCTACCAGGTGTCATCCGACGACCTCGACGACCTGCTCGAGTGCTGCAAGATCCTGTCGGAGACCGGGGACGGGATCGAGGTACGCCGCACGGTGGTGCACGCCGAGCAGCCTGCGTGAATGACGTCCTCGCCACCACGGTGCGCGAGGAGTGGGGCCGGCTGACGGCCCTGCTCCTCGCGCGCTTCCGCCGTCTCGACCTGGTCGAGGACGCGCTCGGCGACGCCGTCGAGGCCGCAGCCCGGACGTGGCCGGTCGACGGCGTGCCCGACAAGCCCGCGGCCTGGCTGCACACCGCGGCCAGCCGCCGCATCATCGACCGCCTGCGGACCGAGGCCACGGCGCAGCGCGTCGAACCGCTGCTCCTCGTCGAGAGCGACCGCCGAGAAGGGGGCCGCGTCATGGCCGACCCCGGCGCGCTGGTCGAGGACGACCTGTTGCGCCTCGTGCTGATGTGCACGCACCCCTCGCTCGCCCCCGAGGCGGCGAGCGCGCTGGCGTTGCGGCTCGTCCTCGGTGTGCCGACGGCCGACATCGCGCGGCTGTTCCTGGTGCCCGAGCCGACCATGGCGGCCCGGATCACCCGGGCGAAGAAGAAGATCGTCGGCGCCGGGATCCCGTTCGGGGTGCCGGACGCCTCGGTGCTGCCCGACCGCCTCGACTCGGTGGCGCAGACCGCCTACCTCGCGTTCACCGCCGGCTACGCGCCCGGCACAGGCGCCGACCTGCTCCGATCGGATGTCTCGGCTCAGGCGATCGGCCTGGTCCGCGTCGTGCTCGGGCTTCGGCCGTCCGAGCCCGTGCTGGTGGCGCTGCTCGCGTTGATGCTCTTCCAGCACTCGCGTCGCGATGCGCGCGTCCGCGACGGACAGCTCGTGCTGCTGCCCGACCAGGACCGCACCCTGTGGCACCACGACGAGATTGCCGAGGCACAACGCCTGCTCGACACGGACGGGCTCCGCGGTCCGATCACGGTGCAGGCTGCGGCGTACACCCTGCAGGCCCGCGTGGCCGCCGAGCACGCTCTCGCGACCACGCCCGACGACACTCAGTGGGAGCGGATCGTCAGCCTGTACGACGCACTCCTCGACTTCGCACCGACGCCGAGCGCGCGCCTGGCCCGGTCGGTCGCGCTGGCCGAGGCACGTGGCCCGGCCGCCGGTCTGGCCGCACTGGAGGGCATCGAGATCCCGTCGACCCACCGGGTGGCCGCCGTACGAGCAGAGCTGCTGGCGCGCAACGGCGACCTCGACGCCGCACGGGCCGCCTTCGACCAGGCGATCGCAGCCTGCCGCAACGACGTCGAGCGTGCGCACCTCGAGGCGCAGCGCGACGGACTGTCCTAGCCAGGCACCTGCTGTTGCTTGGCCAGCACCGTGAGGCCGTCCTCGATCACGAACCCACGCTCGCGGTCCGCCTCGGGATCGACGCCGATCTGCACGCCCGCCGGCACCACGATTCCCTTGTCCAGGATGGAGTTGCGCACGACCGCGCCCTCGCCGATGCGCACCCCATCCATCAGCACGGAGTCCGAGACCTCGGCGCCCTCCTGGACGTAGGCGCCGGGCGACAGCACCGACTGGCTGACGTTGCCCCCGCTGACGACGACACCGGGCGACAGGATCGAGTTGAAGGTCGTGACGGCACCGCCACCGTGGCCCTCGACGAGCTTGGCCGGCGGGTGCGGGCCGTGGCTGGTGAAGATCGGCCACTCCTTGTTGTAGAGGTTGAAGACCGGGAGCGGTGAGACGAGGTCCATGTGGGCGTCGTAGTAGGAGCGCATGGTGCCGACGTCGCGCCAGTAGCCGCGGTCGCGATCGGTTGAGCCGGGCACGTCGTTGTCCTTGTAGTCATAGACGGCCGACTCGGTGCGGTCGACGAACCACGGCACGATATCGCCGCCCATGTCGTGCTTGGAGCGCTCGAGATCGGCGTCGCGCGTGACCGCGTCCACGAGCGCGTCGGCGTTGAAGACGTAGTTGCCCATGCTCGCGAGCACCTGGTCGGGGGCGTCGGGCAGCCCCACCGGGTCGGTCGGCTTCTCGAGGAACGCCCGGATCCTGGACGGTGACTGCGGGTCGATGTCGATCACGCCGAACTGGTCGGCCAGCGAGATCGGCTGCCGGATCGCGGCCACCGTGCAACCGGCCCCGGACTCGATGTGCGCATCGACCATCTGCGCGAAGTCCATCCGGTAGACGTGGTCGGCGCCGACGACGACCACGATGTCGGGCTGCTCGTCGACGAGCAGGTTGAGCGACTGGAAGATCGCGTCGGCGCTGCCGAGGTACCACCGCTTGCCGACCCGCTGCTGGGCCGGGACCGGTGTGACGTAGTTGCCGAGCAGGTTGGACATGCGCCACGTCGTGGTGACGTGCCGGTCAAGGCTGTGCGACTTGTACTGCGTCAGCACGACGACCTTGAGGTAGCCCGAGTTGACGACGTTGGACAGCGCGAAGTCGATGAGCCGATAGATGCCGCCGAACGGGACGGCTGGTTTGGCCCTGTCTGCCGTGAGCGGCATCAGGCGCTTCCCCTCCCCACCGGCAAGGACGATGGTCAGGACCTTCTTGCGACCGTGGGCACTCATGTCCCGAAACTAGTGGCGCGCGCAACCTGCGGCCACCCCTTGCCACGAGTAAGTTCTCAACCATGCGAGTCGACGTCCTCAGCAAGGAGTATCCGCCCGAGATCTACGGGGGGGCCGGTGTGCACGTCGCCGAGCTCGTCCGGGCCCTGCGCTCGGTGCCTCACGTCGACGCGCGGGTGCGCTGCTTCGGTGCGCCTCGCTCCGAGGAGGGCACGACGGCGTACGCCGAAGCGGACTCGCTCAGCGCCGCGAACCCGGCGATCCGGACCCTCGGCGTCGACCTGGCGATGGTCGACGACTGTGCGGGGGCGGACCTGGTGCACTCGCACACGTGGTACGCCAACATGGCCGGCCACCTCGCCGGGCTGATGCACGGCATCCCGCACGTCGTCTCCGCGCACTCGCTGGAGCCGATGCGGCCGTGGAAGGCCGAGCAGCTCGGTGGCGGCTATGCCCTGTCGAGCTGGGTCGAGAAGACCGCCTACGAAGGCGCGGCCGGGATCGTGGCCGTCAGCGCGGCCATGCGCGACGACGTGCTGCGCAGCTATCCCTCGGTCGATCCGGCAAAGGTGACGGTGATCCACAACGGCATCGACACCGCGCTCTGGTCGCCGACCTCCAATCCCGACCGCGTCCGGGAGCTGGGCCTCGACCCGGACCGCCGCAGTGTCATCTTCGTCGGGCGGATCACCCGGCAGAAGGGGCTGCCGCTGTTCCTGCGGGCCGTGGCCGAGCTGCCGCCCGACGTGCAGCTGATCCTCTGCGCCGGCGCCCCCGACACCCCGGAGATCGCCGCGGAGGTGCGCGCGCTGGTCGACGGCCTCGCCGCGACCCGCGAGGGTGTCGTCTGGATCGAGGAGATGCTGCCCCGCGCCGACGTGGTCGCACTGCTCACCGCCGCGACCGTGTTCGCCTGCCCGTCGATCTACGAACCCCTCGGCATCGTCAACCTCGAGGCGATGGCCTGCGAGACCGCCGTCGTCGCCACCGCAACCGGCGGCATCCCCGAGGTCGTCGTCCACGGTGAGACGGGCTGGTTGGTGCCGATCTCGCAGGCCACCGACGGCACCGGCACGCCCCTCGAGCCCGAGCAGTACGTCGCCGACCTGGCCGCCGCCCTCAACGACGCCGTCTCCGACCCCGACCGCGCCCGGGACTACGGCGTCGCCGGCCGCCAGCGCGCGATCGAGTCCTTCAGCTGGGATGCGATCGCCGAGCGGACGCTGGAGTTCTACCGGTCGTTGCTCTGAGCGGTTCGACGGGCGTACGGACCGAACAGCGCCCATCCGACCCAAGCCACGCCTGAACTGGCGAGGCCGGAGTTCGTTTGGTCCGTCGGTCCGTCGGGAACGGCTCACGCATGGAGTCAGAGATCCAGCGCATCATGCGCATCCTGGGTGGCGTCGGTAGCCGAAAGATCCTGGAACGGCAGACATCTCGACGTCAGCTGGACGAAGGACTCCAGTCCGGCGAGCTCGTACGGATCGCCCGTGGCTGCTACGCCCTGCCTGCCGTCAGCGATGCGTCCATGCTGGCCGTGCGGGCCACAGGGGTCGTGTGCCTGACCAACGCCGCGCTCAGCTGGGGCTGGGGAGTCAAGACCATCCCGGACAAGCCGCACGTGGCCGTGCCGAAAGATCGTCGCCTGAGCAAGGAGCTCGCACAGCTCATCACCCCCTCATGGATCGACCTGGCCCACGACGAGACGGAGGGCTACGCAACGACAGAGGCCAAGACGCTCGAGATGTGTGGTCGCCGGCTGCCCTTCGACGAGGCACTCGCCATCACTGATTCGGCCCTTCGTGCCGGCTATCCACACGAGGCGCTCCGTGAGGCCGCGAACATCGCGAAGGGGCCGGGCTCGGCCCGGCTGCGGCGGGTCGCGGGGGCGGCTGACAAACGTGCGGCGAACCCCTTCGAGTCGGTCCTTCGCGGCATCGCGCTGGAGGTCCCCGGACTCAGTGTGGAGCCACAGGTTCAGATCCGAGGTGAGCTCGGACTCGACGTACGACCTGATCTGGTGGATCGCCGACATCGGATCGTGCTCGAAGCCGACTCTTTCGAGTGGCACAGCGATCGGGCGGCACTGCGCCGCGACGCTCGACGATACGACCTGCTGGTCGTCAACGACTGGATGGTGCTCCGCTTCTCGTGGGAGGACGTCATGCACGATCAGGCGTGGGTGCGCGCCGTCCTGGTCGCCGCCGCGGCCGGTCGGACCGGACAACGCCCGATGCAGGCACCTCTGCTGCCACACTGACGCCCATGACTTTTCCGGACGTCTGGACGCAGGGCTCGCACACGCACGACGACGTCAGCCACCCGACGTACAGGCAGGGCACCGGCCCCGGTGTGATCGTGATTCACGAGATCCCGGGCATCACGCCGTCCGTCGCCGCCTTCGGCCAGGAGGTCGTCGATGCCGGCTACACCGTCGTGATGCCGAGCCTCTTCGGCAAGGACGGCGCCGGGATGTCGCCGCTGTCGCTCGGCAACTCAATGCGCCAGGTGTGCGTGAGCCGGGAGTTCACCAAGCTGCGAGTGGGTGAGACGACGCCGGTTGCCGGGTGGCTGCGCTCCCTGGCGCGCGACCTGCACGAGGAGCTGGGCGGACCGGGCGTCGGCGCCCTGGGAATGTGCTTCACCGGCGGTTTTGCGCTCGCGATGATGGTCGACGCTCCGGTGACCGCGCCCGTGCTGTGCCAGCCGAGCGCCCCGTTCGCCGTGGGCGGGAAGCGATCGCGCGACGTCAACCTCTCCCGCGGCGACCTCGACATCGTCAAGGGCAAGTGCGCCGCCGGCCAGCAGGTGCTCGGGCTGCGCTACCGCAAGGATCCCGCCGTCGGGAAGCGGTTCGAGACGCTCACGCAGGAGCTCGGCGACGCCTTCATCCGGGTGGAGCTCGACGGCGTCGGCCACTCGACCGTCACCGAGCAGCGCAAGCAGGAGGGCGTCGACGCCGTGCTCGGCTTCTTCGCGGACAATCTGCACTGACGTCGCGCTGCGTTCATCCGGTGGCCCTATCGTCCGGGCGTGCCGCGTTCCGTCCGTCGTGATCTCGGAGTCGCTGTCGCGCTGACGTGGCTGATCTCGCTGGTCCACCTCACCGTCCGACCGGGCGGGCTGCTCGATCTCTCCGTCTATCGCGCCGGCTCCCAGCGGTTGCTCGACGGGGCGTCGATCTATGCGCAGCCGTACGGCGACCTGCCGTTCACATATCCCCCGTTCGCGGCGCTCGTCATGGTGCCGCTGGCGGTGCTGCCGACGGTGCTGGCCGAGCTCGCGCTACCCCTGCTTTCCGCGTGTGCGCTGGTCTTCGTCTGGCACCGCTGCGGAGTGGCGACACGGTGGGTGCTGCTCGTGGCGCCCGCGTCGGCGCTGCTCGAGCCGGTCTGGATGACGCAGCACTTCGGCCAGATCAACCTGCTCCTGCTCGCGCTGGTGCTCGGTGATCTGGTCGGGCCGTCCTCGCGTTGGCGGGGCGTGCTCGCCGGCGTTGCGGCCGGCATCAAGCTGACGCCGCTGATCTTCCTCGGCCATCTCGTCGTCACCCGGCAGTGGCGTGCCGCGGGTGTCATGGCCGCGTCATTCGGGGCGACCGTGCTCGTGCCGATCGTGCTGCTCCCGGGCGATGGCGTGCGGTTCTGGACCTCGGTGCTGCCTGACGCGGAGCGGATCGGTGCGCCGTGGTACTCCGGCAACCAGTCGCTGATGGGCGTCCTCGCCCGCCTCGGCGGGGAAGCCGCATGGGTCCGGCCAGCGTGGTTCTTCCTGTCAGTGGCGGTGGTGCTGCTCGCGCTGTGGCTCGCACATGCGCTCCATGAGAGCGGCGACCTGCTCGGGGGCGTCGGCGCGACCGGGCTGGCCTCGCTGCTGGCCTCTCCCGTCTCCTGGAGCCACCACTGGGTCTGGTGCATCCCGCTGGGCGTGGTACTCGTCCGGCGCTGCGGCCCGGTCGCCGGTCTGCTGTGGGTTGCCCTGTTCGTCGCCGCTCCGCACCTCTGGATGCCGTCCGGGCACGACGTCGAGCTCGCCTGGACGTGGCAACACCTCGCGGGGGACACCTACGTCTGGGTCGGGCTGCTCTGGCTGGCTCTCGTCGCGAGCAGCTACCGTCACGGTCGTGACGTTGATCGTGATGTGCGGGCTCCCCGGGAGCGGCAAGAGCACCGTCGCGAAGCGACTCGCAGCTGAGCTCGGGGCCGCCCACGAGGTGGTGGTGCGGGTCAGCCAGGTGGAGTGCAGCGACGAAGACCTGCACCGGGGGCGGTTGCGACGCGGGATCACGAACTTCGAGTCGTCCCGTGGGAGCGCGTGCTCGAGCTGCGACGGACGTGGACACCGTGGCCGGTCGGGACGAAGACGGTGAACACGGCTCGGTCCTGACGCTCACTGTCCCAGGATCAGCCCGCTCGTCGGCACGCCCGTGCCGGCGGTGACGAGCACGTGCTCGGCGCCGTCGACCTGGTTGACGGACGTGCCCCGCATCTGCCGGACACCTTCGGCAATGCCGTTCATGCCGTGGATGTAGGCCTCTCCGAGCTGGCCGCCGTGGGTGTTGATCGGCAGCCGGCCGCCGAGCTCGATCGCGCCGTCGGCGATGAACCCCGGCGCCTCGCCGCGGCCGCAGAAGCCGAGCTCCTCGAGCTGCATCAGGACGTACGGCGTGAAGTGGTCGTAGAGGACCGCGGTCGGGATGTCGGCGGCCGAGAGGCCCGACTGCGCCCACAGCGCGCGCCCCACGACGCCGATCTCCGGGATGCCGATGTCGTCGCGGTAGTAGGACGTCATGACGAACTGGTCGGTGCCGCTCCCCTGCGCCGCCGCGATGACGGGTACGCCGCCGGCCGCGAGATCACGGGCGCGCTCGGTCGTCGTGACCACGATCGCCACGGCGCCGTCGCTCTCCTGGCAGCAGTCGAGCAACCGGAGGGGGTCGGCGATCAGCCGCGAGGCCTGGTGATCGGCCAGTGAGATGGGCTTCTGGTAGAAGAACGCGGCCGGGTTGGCGGCCGCATGCCGCCGGTCGGCCACGGCGACGCGACCGAAGTCCTCGGACGTGGCACCGAAGTCGTGCATGTAGCGCCGCGCCTGCATGGCGACCGTCGCGGCCGGCGTCGAGAGCCCGTGCGGGTAGGTCCAGGCGTTGTCGAGGCCGTTGGTGTTGACCTGGGCGGCAGCGCCGAGGGAGACCTGACCGAAGCGGTCACCGGAGCGCTCGTTGAAGCCGCGGTAGGCGACGACCGTGGTCGCCATCCCGGTCGCGACCGCCATAGCGGCCTGCTGGACGGTCGCGCAGGCGGCACCGCCGCCGTAGTTGATCCGGGAGAAGAAGGAGAGCTCGCCCATTCCCAGCTCGCGGGCCAGCGCGATCTCCGACGAGCTGTCCATGGTGAAGGTGACGAGCCCGTCGACGTCCTGGGGCGTCAGCCCGGCGTCTGCGAGTGCACTCAGCGTGGCCTCGCAGGAGAGCTGGAGCTCGGAGCGACCCGACTCCTTGGAGAACTCGGTGGCGCCGATGCCGGCGATCGCGGCCGCGCCGCTGAAGGGGATCACCGCTGCACCGTCACTCTCGACGTCGCGTGGGCACCCAGTGACACGGCTCCGATCACGTCGACCACGATCTCGCCGTCGGTGCGCGTCACGATGGTGCCGGAGAGCTCGAGGGTGTCGCCGGGGTAGGCAGGCGCACCCAGCCTCAGGGAGCACTCGGTCACGCGCCAGTCGTCCCCGGCCCAGTCCACGACGTACTTCTGCACGAGGCCGGTGGTGGTCAGGATGTTGAGAAAGATGTCCTTCGAGCCGCGTTGCACCGCGAGGTCGCGGTCGTGGTGGACGTCCTGGAAGTCGCGGGTCGCCAGCGCCGTCGAGACGATGAGGGTCGGGGTGATGGCGATCCTCGACATCGGCAGGTCCGAGGCGCGGTCCTCGACCGCCGCCGCAGGCGGTGGCTCCGAGGTGCTCCACGACGCGAGGGTCAGGTTGTCGTCGATCCGGTCGAACACGACATGCACGGGCGTGCCGATCGCGACCTCCGTGCCGTCGGGAGACCGCACTGCGCCCACCATCCGCACGCCCTCCTCCAGCTCGACCAGCGCGAGCGGCAGCGGGAGCGTCTTGCCCGGCACCTGCGGAGCGTGATGGACGAGGAACGAGTGGACGACCCCGCGTCCGCTCGCGACGACGTGGCCACGGTCCATCGCATGACACGACGGGCACACGGGACCGGGCGGGTGGCGCAGCAACCCGCAGGCGTTGCATCTCTGGATGCGGAGCTCGCCGTTCGCCGTACCGTCGAAGAAGAAGGCGGTGTCGCGGTTGACCACCGGCCGCACGGTCTGGGCGGGATCGACACGTGAAGCCGGCTTGAACTTGAGCACCCGGAACGTCATCGTCGCGACGGCTTCCCTCCGCCCATCAGAAGCAGCCACCCACCAGGTGTTCTGCGTCGTCACGAAGTAGCCCTCGCCGAGGCCGGTCTGCTTCGGCCCGACCACCGACTCGAGCCTGGTCGTGACCGCGGGCCGCTCGCCGGGGACGAGGTTGCGCGCATAGGTCTGGTCGCTGTTGGTGGCGAGGACCGAGGTGAAGCCCGCCTCGTCGAGCAGCTGCATCGTGCCGTGCAGCGGATCGGCGGCCGGCCGGTGCGGGTCCAGGCCGTACATCGTCCACACCTGAGCCATCGCCGGCGGCGCGACCGATGCCCAGCGCGGGTTGGTGTCGCCCATCGCCTCGGCCCAGTGCCGGATCATCGGCAGGTTGACCTCGTCGAGCGCCTCGCGCGGCGTGGTCTCGCCGGCGGCGATCAGCTCCTCGACCCGAGCCATGATCTCGTCATGCGTCATCGCGGCACCCGCGGCAGCCCGAGCCCGAACATCGCGATCAGCTCGCGCATCACCTCGTTGACCCCGCCGCCGAACGTGATCACCAGGTTCCGCTTGGCCTGTCCGTCCAGATGACTCACCAGCGCGGCCGTCACCGGATCGGACGGGTCGCCGTGCCGGGCGACGACGTCGGCGAGCACGCGCCCGACGTACTGCACCCGCTCGGACGCGAACACCTTCGACGACGACGCGTCGGCGACGCTGATCTCGCCGACCTCAGCGGCCCGCGCGACCTTCCAGTTGAGCAGCTCATTGACCCGGAAGATCGCCGTCACCTCGCCGAGGGCGGCCCGCACGTCGGGCAGGTCCTGCACGCCCTTTGAAGATGCCCAGGAGGCCACCCGGTCGCGCAGTCCCTCGAGCCGTCCGGCGGGACCGAGCATCACGCGCTCGTGGTTGAGCTGGGTGGTGATCAGCTTCCAGCCGGCGTTCTCCTCGCCGACGAGCATGTCGACCGGCACCCGCACGTCGCTGTAGTAGGTCGCATTGGTGTGGTGCGCCCCGTCGACGGTGATGATCGGCGTCCATGAGTAGCCGGGGTCGGTCGTGTCCACGATCAGGATCGAGATCCCCTTGTGCTTGGGGGCATCGGGGTCCGTGCGCACGGCGAGCCAGACGTAGTCGGCCTGGTGGCCGCCGGTGGTGAAGATCTTCTGCCCGTTCACGACGTAGTGGTCGCCGTCTCGCCGTGCGGTGGTTCGCAACGACGCGAGGTCCGTGCCGGCGTCGGGCTCGGAGTAGCCGATCGCGAAGTGCACGTCGCCAGCCAGGATCCGCTGCAGGAACAGGTCCTTCTGTCGAGGTGTGCCGTACTTCTGCAGTGTCGGCCCGACGGTCTGCAGCGTCACCGCCGGCAGGTGCACGTCGGCCCGCTGCGCCTCGTTGGCGAAGATCGTCTGCTCGACCTCGCCGAGCCCGCGACCGCCGTACTCCTCCGGCCAGCCGACGCCCATCCAGCCGTCCGCTCCCAGCTGCCGGATCGTCTTCTCGTACGCCGCACCGTGCCGATCACGCGCCATCTCGGCGCGCTCCGTGTCGGGCACCAGCGCGCCGAAGTAGGCGCGCAGCTCGGCCTTGAGCGCGCGCTGCGAGGCGGACAGCTCGAGGTTCTTGGCCTCCGCCGACTCGATGAAGACAAGCGGCAACGTCCCTGCCGGCCCGCCGAGCGCGTGCGTGATGTCGGTCAGCCACGAGTAGTGGTGGTGCAGCGGATAGGTCTCGTCAACGCCCATGCCTCCGTGCAGGTGGTGGCAGGTGTGGATCGCGGCGGGCGCCTCGGCGCACGTCCAGTAGGCCGCGACCGCGAGGTCGTCGCGCACGTCGAGGCCGTTGGCGATCCGCCACACGGCGTTGTCGGCGGAGAGGTCGAGCGTGCGGGAGGCGATGTAGACGTCGGCGACCTGCATGGCCACGGCCTGGAACTCCGCCAGCGCACGACCGAACTGCGTGCGCTGCTTGATGTGGGCGGCGGTGAGGTCACGGGCCCCGCCGAGCAGCCCCGCGGCCAGCACGACCAGCCCGGCCACTGCGTTGCGGTGTGCGATGCGGAATGCGTCGGCGCCCGGCAGCAGGTCGATCGGGGCGTTGTCGAGGATCACCGTGTGCTCGACGACGCCGTCCAACAGCCCCCGGCTGGAAGCCGATTCGACGAGGGTGACGCCGGACGCGTTCGGGTCGACGAGTCCCACGACGGGCCGGCCGTCGGCCACACCGGTGACGAGGAGGAACGCCGCGCGATCGGCGTACTGCACGGAGATCTTGCGTCCCGTGACGCGGTCACCGGTGACGATGGTCGAGGGTGTGGTCGGAAAGCCGGGACCGACCTCGCGCAGGGCGGCGGCGAGCACGACGTCTCCGCTGGCGATCCCGGGCAGGAGCGCCTTCTGCTGCTCGTCGCTGCCGGCGGCGGCGAGGGTCAGCGCGCCGACGCACAGCGTCTCCCAGACGGGCAGCTGTACGGCGTGCTCCCCGACCGCGCGCAGCACCACCGCGAGCTCGGCCAGGCCCAGCCCTTCGCCGCCGTGGTCGACCGGCACGACGAGCGAGAGCAGGCCGGAGTCGGCCAGTGCCGCCCAGTCGGACGTGCGGCCGATCGCGTCCGCGACGACAGCCGAGACGGCCTCAAGCTCTTCCGACACCGATGACCTCCGACGACCACGAAACTGGAACCTGTTCTACCTTAGCGGACCGCCCGTTACCATCGCCCGCGTGAGCTATCTGCGACGCCAGGCCATCGTGGCCGCCCTGACCGCCAACGTCCTCCGCCCACCGTCCGGCCCCCGTGCCGGCCTCTATGCCTTCTTCCCCGGCTGGGTCTTCGGCGAGCTGGCGCCGCAGATGCTGGCCCTGACGGCCGTGGACTCGGCCCTGCAGCTGCGGCCATCGAAGCGATCGGGAGCGCGCACCAGGCTCGGCTTCGCGCTGGCCGCTGCCAGCGCCGCCGGCCTCGCGCACGTCATCCGGCAGTCCCAGCAGGTCAAGGACCAGCTCGAGGACGCGTTGGTGGAGGGCCTCGGCGTGGACTACGTCGAGCAGCTCGACGCCGTACCCACCCCGGCCGAGCTCGCGACGCCGTGGCGCAAGCTGGTCAACCCCTTCAACTTCAAGGACCAGGCCGTCCAGGTCGAGAAGAACATCGCGTACGCCGAGTTCGGCCGTCGCTCCATGCTCGACATCTACCGCCCGGCCGGCGAGCAGCTCACTGACGCGCCCGTGCTGCTGCAGGTGCACGGCGGCGCCTGGATCCTCGGCAAGAAGGACGAGCAGGGCATCCCGCTCATGCAGCACATGGCGCAGCGCGGCTGGGTGTGCGTGGCGATCAACTACCGCCTCGCACCGCGGGACCCCTTCCCCGCGCACGTGATCGACGTGAAGCGCGCGATCGCCTGGATCAAGGACAACATCGCGGAGTACGGCGGCAACCCCGACTACATCGTCATCACCGGCGGCTCGGCGGGCGGCCACCTCGCGTCCCTGGCCGCGGTCACGCCGAACGTCGAGGAGTGGCAGCCGGGCTTCGAGGAGGCCGACACCTCTGTGCAGGCGGCGGTCCCCCACTACGGCGTCTACGACCTGGCCGGCTCGACCGGGCTGCGCAGCGCGAAGGGCATGCGCGACGGGTTCCTCGCCCCCAAGGTCTTCCAGAAGACCTGGGAGGAGGACCCCGAAGCGTTCGAGGCGGCCTCGCCGATCCTGCGCATCGACGGCGACGAGCCCGACTTCTTCGTCATCCACGGCGACTCCGACACCCTCGTCGACGTCGGCCAGGCCCGCACCTTCGTCGAGAAGCTGCGCAACGTCTCCAAGAACTCAGTCGTGTACGCCGAGCTGCCCGGTGCTCAACATGCCTTCGACGTGTTCCCGTCGATCCGCTCGGCGCACGTCGTGCGCGGCATCGAGCGCTACCTCGGGTGGCACTGGAACACGTGGCGAGCCGGGCTCGACGTGGACCACAAGGTCGACGAGGTCACGCCTGAGTGATGAAGCCGACCTGGTTGCCG
>JBDSPC010000002.1:0-5731 GCA_039914485.1 Nocardioides sp. | reverse complement strand
CGGTAGGACGCGGTCAGCCAGTTGGTCACCGCGAACCGGTGTCGCATGATCCCGGTGACCGCCTGCACGAGCCCGATCGCGAGCATCACGCCGGCCCAGAGCACGAGCTGCGACTGGTTGCGATCGGCGACGCCGCGGTCGATCGCCCGACCGAGCACGGCGGGCATCACGGCCTGGCAGGACATCCAGACTATGCCGAACGCCATCCCGCCGAGGAGGGTCTGCTTCTGTTGCCGTGCGAGCCACCACAGGAACTGTCCCGGGCCGCGGTGATCGGCGATGCCGGGGTCGGGGACAGGGAGTTGACGCACTCGGACGAGAGTACGTTTGCGGGTCGTTCCGGGCGAATCCTTTTAGGTGCTCAGGTCGGGCACGACCTCGGCTCCCGGCAGGTCCGCCAGGGCACTGCCGGGGAGCAGCAGCTTGGAGCGCCGTACGCCTGATCCCAGGATCACCACCGGCTCGGCGAGCAGGCGCTCGTCGACCAGCAATCGCCAGGTCGTGGGGAGCCCGACCGGCGTGATCCCGCCGTACTCCATCCCGGACTCCGCCACCGCGCGCTCCATCGACAGGAACGTCGCCTTGCGGACGTCGATCAGCTTGCGGACCCGGAAGTTGGCGTCGACCCGGGTGTCGGCGCGGACCACGCAGGCGGCGATGCGCTCCTCGCCCGACCGTGAGCCCGTGACCACCACGCAGTTGCCGGACGCGGCGAGCGGCAGGTCGTACTCCGCCGTCATGGCGGCCGTGTCGGCGAGCTCCGGATCGATGCGGACCACGGCCACCCGATCGGCGAACAGCCACGTCGCCAGGAGATCGGCGACGGGCGGCGCCACGAGATCGAGGTGGTCGAGCGCGGGCAGGGACTCGAGGGTCGGGAAGCTCGGCAGCGTCACGCGACCATCATGTGCCATTCACCCCGGCGTCGTCGCCGCGACGTACGCCGACGCGACGGTGTCCCACATGACCGTGACCTGGCAGGTGCCAGTTCGAGACCGGACCCCGAGCCTGGTGGTCACCCCCGCCATCGTGGGCCACCGCGGTGCGAGCGGGCACCGGCCCGAGCACACGCTCGAGGCCTACCGGACGGCGATCCGCATGGGCGTCGACGACATCGAGATCGACCTCGTCTCGACGAAGGACGGGGTGCTGGTCGCCCGGCACGAGTCCGAGCTGAGCGGCACCACCGACGTCACCGACCATCTCGAGTTCGCGTCCCGGCGCGACACCCGCCGGATCGACGACCACCTCGTCACCGGCTGGTTCACCGAGGACTTCACGCTGGCCGAGCTGAAGACCCTCACGGCCCGGGAGCGGCTGCCCGCGACCCGGCCGGACAACACCGCCTACAACGGCCGCGAGGGGATCGCCACCCTCACCGAGATCCTGGCGATGGTGCACGCCGAGTCGATGCGGCGCGGTCGCAGCGTGGGCGTGATGATCGAGCTCAAGCACGCGGCCTACTTCGACTCGATCGGGCTCCCGCTGGACGATCCGCTGCTCGCCGCGCTGCGCCGCCACGACCTCGACCGGCCGTGGGCGCGGATCAGCCTGATGTCCTTCGAGAGCGGCATCCTGCGCCGGCTGGCGCTGCGCACGAAGCTGCCGATCATCCAGCTGCTCGAGACGGGAGCGTCGCACGCCGAGCTGTGCACGCCCGCCGGGCTCGCCAGCATCGACGAGTACGCCGACGGGATCGGTCCGCACAAGAGCCTGGTCTTGCCCCGAGACAACCGCGGCGCGATCGGCGAGCCGTCTAGCCTGGTCCGCGACGCGCACCGGCTGTGGCTGACCGTGCACGTCTGGACCGTCCGCGCCGAGAACCGCTTCCTGCCCAGCAACCTGCGCCGCGGCACTGCCCCGGACGCGCCCGGCGACATGGCCGGCGAGGTGCGCGCCCTGCTCGACGTCGGTGTCGACGGTGTCATCACCGACCACCCCGAGCGCGCGGTCACGGCGGCCCGCGAGCTCGACATCTGACGTTCACCTCACCCTCGCGGCACGGCTGCCTGCGGCCGGTTGGGTCGACCGCATGACTACTCGGAGATTCATCGTCGCGGCCATGGCCGCCGCCATCACCCTCACCACCGTTCCCGCCAACGCGCAGCCCACCGACGACCCCATCGTGATCGGCCATCGCGGAGCGTCGGGCTACCGCCCGGAGCACACCCTTGCGTCGTACCGGCTCGCGATCGAGCTGGGTGCCGACTACATCGAGCCCGACGTGGTCTCGACCAAGGACGGCGTCCTCGTCGCCCGCCACGAGAACGAGATCGGCGGCACCACCGACGTGGCCGCGCACCCGGAGTTCGCGGCACGTCGCACCACCAAGGTCATCGACGGCACCACGATCACCGGCTGGTTCACCGAGGACTTCACCTACGCCGAGCTCAGCACGCTGCGCGCCAAGGAGCGGCTGCCGCTGGTGCGCCCGGACAACACGGCCTATGACGGCCAGTTCCAGATCCCGACCCTCGACGAGGTGCTGGACCTCGCCGTACAGGAAGGCGTCGGCGTCTACCCCGAGACCAAGCACCCGTCCTACTTCGACTCGATCGGGCTCTCGCTCGAGGAGCCGCTCGTGGCCGCGCTCGAGGCCCACGACCTCGATGACAAGAAGGACGACGTGATCGTCCAGTCCTTCGAGGTCGGCAACCTGCAGGACCTCGACCGGATGACCAAGGTCGACCTCGCCCAGCTGGTCGACGGCAGCAAGGGCCCGGCCGACCTGCCCGGCGTCACCTACGCCTCCATGGTCACGGCCGCCGGCCTCAAGGCGATCTCGAGGTACGCCGACGGCGTGGGCGCCCACAAGGACTGGGTGCTGCCCCGCACGAACGGCGCCACCACGGTCTCGTCCAACGTCGTCCGCGACGCCCACAAGGTCAACCTGGTCGTGCACGTGTGGACGCTGCGCCGGGAGAACCAGTTCATGGCGACCAACTTCCGGGTCGGCACCGACCCGAACGCTCCCGGCGACCTGTTTGCCGAGACCCAGGCGTTCCTCGATGCCGGGGTCGACGGAGTGTTCTCCGACAACCCCGACATCGCGGCAGCCGCCCTGGCGGACTGGTTGGGCTAGGGCTTCTCGGGGTCCTTCGAGGCGTCCCTCTCCGCTGCCTCGATGTCCGCCGCCAGGCGGGCATCGAGGTCGGCGGCACCCGGGTCGGGCGCCCAGAGCGGCTCGGGCTCGGTGTGGGCCGGCGCTGCGGCGTACGAGCCGATGACCTCGGGCTTGGTACGGCGACCGGTGAGCGCCACCGCGAGGAGGCCGGCGAGACCCGCGGCGAGCCAGGGGAGCGGCAGGAACCAGCGCAGGTCCTCGTCGCCGATCGCGGTCGTCTCGAACAGCAGCCAGATGGAGGCGAGTCCGAGGAAGGCGACGCCCATCACGAGGTGACCCACGTTGACGGGGTGGCGGCCGGACTGGTCGGTCTCGACCTCGGTGTAGGTGGTGTTGTAGTTGCTCATGGCTGACCTCACTGCTCGCGAACGGTGACCTGGCCAACGCCGAGGTCGATGTTGATACGCATGTCGGGCACTTCGTTGCCGCCGTCGATGAAGCCGTCCCGGCTCAGGTCGAAGCCGTCGTCGTGCTGGCCGAAGACGCTGACGTCGCCGACGCCCACGCTGGCGTTGACGGAGACGTCCATCCCGTCGGGGACGATCACCTGCAGCTCACCGATGCCGGCGTCGACGTTGATCTCGTCGCCGTCCAGGCCCTCCACGTCGCTCACCCGGGAGAGGTCGAGCACCATGTCGCCGGCGCCCATGTCGTAGGCGTCACGGACCTCGGCCGAGCTGCCCGGCGCGTAGCTGGTGGCGTGGCCGTCGTAGTTGTCGCTCGCGGTGGCACCCAGCGTCGCGATCGCCGTCAGGAGGCCGATGAAGATGAGGCCACCCGCGCGGCCCCAGAAGGCGCCGAGCAGCAGCATCGCGCCTGTCAACGACATGGCGAGCGCGGGGTAGGCGGCGTCCGGAACCGAGGTGCCCGAGACGTCGATCAGGCCGAGCGTGCCGACGCCGGTGGCGATCAGCGCGAGGGTGAACCAGAAGAGGATCGGGCCCTTCCTGCGCGGGTTCCTCGGCTTGGCGTAGGTGTAGCCGGAGTACTGGTGGCCCGGGGGCTGGTAGGCGGGCGCCGGTGCGGGTTCGTCGGTCGCCGTGACGGTCTCCGTCTGCCAGCCCGACCGGACGCCGGTCTCCGACGCCGCCGCCGTGGTGGTCGGCATCTGCCAGCCCGGCTGGGCGCTGGCATAGCTCGTCGGCTGCTGCTCGTGCTTCTCCTTGCGGTTGAGGAACCACACGACGAGCAGCCCGATGATCACCAGCGGCCAGGGGAACCAGAAGGCGCCGGCGAAGTCGCCGACGGCCGCGATGGCGGCGAGCACGCCGGTGCCGATCAGGGCGATGCTGCGGTTGCGGTCGTCCAGCCCGAGCGGCTGGGCGGGGGATCCCTCCTCCGGGACGAGCAGCCAGATGGCGCCGTACAACAGGAGACCGGAGCCGCCGAAGAACACCAGCACGACCAGCGCGACGCGCACGATGATCGGGTCGATGTCGAGGTGACGGGCGAGGCCGCCGGCGACACCGGCGATCTTCCGGTCATCGCTGGCGCGTCGCAGCCGACCGAGCTCGAGGACCTCGTTGCGGGTGGTGCGAGGGCCCTGCTGTTCGCCCGGGTCTGCCGCTGGGGGTGGAGATATGTTCGTCATGGCCCCAACTCAACGCCACGGGCGCGGTCCGCACCATCGGGGACGACCCTGAATGTCACGCGGCGTTCGCCGGAACGACTCAGGGTCTGCTCGGGGTTGCTCCTCATGGTGAGAGGCCCGCTGGCCTGCGACGATGGACACACGATGAGCAGCACTGCGTCCCCGCCCCCCGCCAGCAGCACCGGCCCCCCCAACACGACCCGCCCGTTCCGCCGCGCCACCCGCGACACCGAGTCACCGATCGCCGGTGGCGTGTCCGGCGGCCTCGCGCGGCACTTCGGCGTGCCCGTCCTGTGGGTGCGCGTGGCCTTCGTGCTGCTGGCC
This sequence comes from Nocardioides sp., assembly GCA_039914485.1. Taxonomy (GTDB): domain Bacteria; phylum Actinomycetota; class Actinomycetes; order Propionibacteriales; family Nocardioidaceae; genus Nocardioides. Next base: position 692 of record JBDSPC010000002.1, on the reverse strand, counting down.
GTCCTCGACGGCGTCGGGCTGATGCTGTACGCCGGACTGTGGATGTTCCTGCCGAGCGACTCCCGCTTCGAGGAGGCCGCACCCGGCCTGGAGAGCGCCACCCGCACCGGCAAGCGACCGCGCCGAGGTTCGCGGCTGCGCGACGCCGGCCCGGTGATCGCGATCGGGGCGCTGCTCTTCGGTGCCGTCCTCGGGTTCGAGGCGGCGTTCGGGCAGGGGGCACTCTTCTGGCCGGTCGTGATCGCGCTCGCCGGCGTCGCCCTGCTGTGGCGGCAGGCCGACGAGGCGCAGCGCGAGCGCTGGCTGGACTCGACCGGACGGATCGACCCGTTCCGCGCGATCTTCGGGGGCGGGGGCTGGGCGGCCTACTTCCGGGTCTTCGCGGGCCTCTCGCTCGTCGTCACCGCACTGATCCTCTTCGCCGTCTGGTCGGGCTCCTTCGAGTTCGCGGGACCGGTGATCGTCGCGGCCCTGCTGGGCTGGGCCGGTCTGGCGATCGTGGTCGGGCCCTGGGCGCTCCGCCTGGTGCACGACCTGGGCGCGGAGCGGGCCGAGCGGGTGCGCACGCAGGAGCGCGCCGACATGGCGGCCCACCTGCACGACTCGGTGCTGCAGACCCTTGCGCTGATCCAGAAGAACTCCGGCGACGCGGCGATGGTCGCCCGGCTGGCCCGCTCGCAGGAGCGCGACCT
>JBDSPC010000529.1:0-2982 GCA_039914485.1 Nocardioides sp. | reverse complement strand
CGTTCGGCGGTCTCGGGCTTCAAGCCGGTCGGCGGGCGTCCGTTGGTGTGCCCGTCCTTCGTCGACGGGCCGGCCGCCGAGGACCAGGTGCCCGTCGCGGTGGCCGGGCTGCCCCGGGCCGGCGTGATCGACCCGTCGCTGGTGATCGCCGGCGGCCGGCCGCACCTGCTCTACAAGACCGACCGGATCCCGTCGTCGATCCGGCTGCTGCCGCTCACGAAGAGCGGTCAGCACGCGGCCGGCGTGAGCGTGGAGCTGTTCCGCCACGACGGCGTGCTGGAGAACCCGGTGCTGATCGAACGCCCCGCCGGGTGGGTGATGCTGCTGTCCCAGGGCGACTTCACGCGCTGCTCCTACCGCACGGTCTGGCGCCGCTCGACGTCGATCCTCAACTGGGCCGAGGCCACCAGTGGCGTGCTCCTCGACCAGTCCTCGGGCCTGTGCGGACCCGGCGGCGCCGACGTGACGCCGATGCCGCACTCGCGCAAGCTGCGCGTCTACTTCCACGCGTGGACCTGCCACGGTCGCCCGACGCCCTGCGGGCCGGGGATCCACAAGGACAAGCTGCGACACCGGGCCCGCGCCGTACGCCCTATGTATGCCGCCGACCTCGACTGGGTCGACGGCGTCCCGGTGATCGCCCGCTTCCTCTAGCGGCCCGTCGGTTTGCCACCACCCCCCGCCCTCGGGGTATCAAGGTGTTGCCTTGAAGGGGGTTCCTGGCATGACACGTCACCTGATCCGCTGGGCCGGCGCGCTGACCGCGCTGGCCACACTGCCCGCCCTGCTCGCACTCGCTCCGGGCTCGTCCCCGGCCGTCGGGGCCGGTGACCAGGGCGCAGACCGGAGGGCCGCGATCGCACCGCGCCCGCTGATCTGGGAGCGCGACTTCGGCGACCCGAGCGTCGTCTTCGACGGCACGAGGTGGTTCGGCGCCGCGACCGGGTTCCGGGGCCGGGGCTCCGCGTCGGCCAACGACTGGGGCATCTGGAACCCCACCGGCGACCTCCTCAACGCCAGGCCGGCGTGGGCGAAGTTCGCCGGGGTGTGGGGCCCGGATCTCGAGCAGAGCCCGACGGGCTGGCTCGCCTACTACACGATGCCGTCGCGCGGCCTGCCTCACGAGCAGGACCGCTGCATCGGCGTCGCCACCGCCCCGACGCTGACCGACACCTTCACCCCGGTCAGCAACCGGCCGCTCGTGTGCCCCGACTACTCGACGACGCAGCCCGCCTTCGACCCCGTCGGCGGCCGCGTCGGGCTGCCGCGCCGGGGCGTGATCGACCCGTCGTCGTTCATCGCTCCCGACGGTCGTCGGTTCCTGATGTACCGCACGCAGGGCAAGCCCTCGTCGATCCGGATGATCCGGCTCAACGCGGCCGGCACCGGCACGTTCGGTCGCAGCCGCGAGCTGATCCGCGACGTCGGCGTGCTCGAGAACCCGATCATGGTCAAGCACGGCGAGTGGTACTACCTGATCACCTCGCGCGGCGACTACGGCGACTGCCGCTACCGCACGATCTGGCGCCGCTCGAAGTTCCGCCACCAGGGCTGGCAGGGCACCCGCGGGCACGCACTCGTGAACCGGCAGAACTCCGGCGTCTGCGGCCCCGGCGGCGCCGACTACCTCGAGGCGACGCCCACCCACGCCAACCGGCTCTTCTTCCACGGCTGGGTCTGCAAGGGCACCAACCTGCCCTGCTACCAGAGCTATCAGGGCGGCCAGGACTACGAGGACGTCGGGAAGCGCGCGCTGTACGCCGCACGTCTGCTGTGGACCAAGGACGGACCCGTCCTCTCGGCGTTCGTGCAGGGACCCGAACCGGTGCCGTCCCCGGAGCCGACGCCCACGGTGACGCCCACCGAGACCCCGACCGTCACACCGACAGCGACGCCCACGACGCCGAGCACCACACCGACCACGACGACGCCGACCACGACCACGACGAGTCCGCCCACCACATCGCCGACGACCACGTCGAGCACTCCACCCCCTTGACCGACAGCCGTCCGCTCCGTGATAGGCACTACTTGACTCGCCAGTAACATCGCCTCCACACTCCCGGCAGGAAGTCACTGTCTGGGAGGACAAACAATGCGCCGTACCGTCGCCATGCTCGCAAGCCTGATGATCGGGATCGGCCTCGTGGCCATGCCGACCGCCGCCCAGGCCGCGCCGGCCCCCGAGGGGAACGGGCCGGAGTTCCAGACGTTCCCGGCGTCGGTGGTCTACGCCATCGCCCGGCCCGGGGTCGCGCCGGCCGGTGCCAACGACTGGGACTGCGTCCCGAGCGCGGCGCACCCGCGACCGGTGGTGCTGGTGCACGGCACCTTCGCCAACCAGTTCAACAGCTGGGGCTACCTCTCACCGAGGTTGAAGGCGCAGGGCTACTGCGTGTTCTCGTTCAACTACGGCAAGTACTACTCGGGTGTCGGCTGGGGTCCCGAGGTCTACGGGACCGGGCCCGTCATGGACGCGGCGCGCGAGCTGAGTGCGTTCGCCGACCGGGTGCGCAGCGAGACCGCCGCCGCCAAGGTCGACCTGGTCGGCTACTCGCAGGGCGCCATCGTGGCGCGCGGCTACCTCAAGTTCTTCGGTGGGGCGAACGCTGCCAACCCCGCGAGCAACAAGGTCCAGAAGCTCGTCTCCTACGCCGGCACCAACCACGGCACCACGATCAGCGGCCTGGGCACATTGTCCGTCCAGCTCGGCCTGCTCGGTGTCCTCACCAGGCTCACGGGTCCGGCGGTCGCCGACCAGTCCGTCGGGTCGGCCTACCTCACGGCCCTCAACTCTGGCGGCGACACGATGCCGGGCATCAACTACACGATCCTGACCACGAAGTTCGACCAGGTCTCCACGCCCTACCGCGCCTCGTTCCTCACGGCCGGTCCCGGCGCCACCGTCGCCAACATCGTGCTCCAGGACGGCTGCTTCATCGACGGCAGCGATCACCTCTCGATCCCGTTCTCGCTGCGCGC
>JBDSPC010000474.1:0-13576 GCA_039914485.1 Nocardioides sp. | reverse complement strand
TCACGTTGCCGGTGTTGATCGCCGCACCGAGACCGGCCATCACGCCACAGCCGAGGAGGCCGACAGCGGCCGCGCGAGCGGACGGGTCGACCTTCGTGCACTGGCCGGCGGCGACCAGCGTCTTCTCCGCAAAGGAGCCGATCCCCAACGCCGGGGACAGCTCCGTGCCGTCCTCGAGCGTCATCTTCTGGGTCGCGTTGTGCGTGGCGAAGCAGTACCACGGCTCACCGCGGCGACAGGCCCGACAGTTGCCACACACGGCACGCCAGTTCAGTACGACGAAGTCCCCCGCCTCGAGACCGGTGACACCCTCACCCACGGACTCCACGATGCCGGCCGCCTCGTGACCCAGCAGGAAGGGGAACTCGTCGTTGATCCCGCCCTCGCGGTAGTGGAGGTCGGTGTGGCAGACCCCGCAGGCCTGGACCTTGACGACCGCCTCACCCGGACCCGGGTCGGGGATGTTGATCGTGACCACCTCGACGGGTGCACCCTTCGCCATCGCGACGACGGCCTTGACCTGCTGCATGTTTCTCCTCATGTTGGACGTCGATCAGGTGACGACGTCGATTAGCGCAGCGGACCGGATGCGGGCCGCTGGTCCTTCGGTGCGTGCCGCCCACAGGCTCAGCACGATCTGCGCGAGCGAGATCGCGAGGAGCAGCGAGAGAACGGGGATCCGGCTGTCGAACCAGCCGAACATGACGCCGGCAGCCAGCGGCCCCGCCGCCGCGATCAGGTATCCCAGGGACTGCACCATCCCCGAGAGGGCGGCTGTCTCCTCGACGGTCGAGCTGCGCAGGGCTACCAGCGCCAAGGAGACGGTCAGCGAGCTACCGGAACCGAGCCCGGCCAGCACCACCCACAGCACGGAGGCTCCCGGAAGCACCAGCAGCCCCACCATGGCGACGACGACCGGAACGCCGACCAGCAGGGCTGGCAGTCGCTGATCGATCCGTCCCTGCATCAGCAGCGAGATCAGCACGCCACTCACTACTCCCAAGCACTGGTAGCCGAAGAGATGGAAGCCGGCTTCGGAAGGGGAAGCGCCGAAGCTTCGGTCGATCGTCGGCAACCAGGTGACCAGCGTGTAGAAGGACGCGGACTGCAGACCGAAGAAGGCGGTCAGCTGCCAGGCTCCGGCGGAACGGAGGAGCGAGCCGGACCGTCCCTGCGGCACGGCAGGTCGATGGCTCGAACGAACCGAAGGTCGACCGACCCAGAGCACTGCCGCCAGGAGTGGCAACATGGCCCACACGGCCAGGGCTTGTCGCCAGCCTCCGAGCAGCAGGCCCAACGGGATGACGGTGCCGGTAGCCAGCGCCGCGACTCCACCCATGGTTGCCGAGTAGGCGCCTGTCACGGCGGTGACACGGCCGGGGAAGTCACGCTTCACGACCGCCGGCAGCAGCACGTTGCACGTCGCGACAGCTGCCCCGATCGCGAGCGTCCCCAACCAGAGGGTGGGGAGGCTCGGTAGGGACCGGAACACGACGCCCGTCGCGAGGACGACCAGGACGAGCCGCAGCACCCGATCGAGCCCCCATTTCCGCGCCAGCGTGGCAGCGAACGGCGAGACGAGCGCGAACGCACCCAGGGGGGTCGCCGCCAGCAGGCCGAGGGTGCCGTCCCCGAAGCCCGTGCTTGCGGAGATCTCCTCGAGCACAGGCCCGACCGTCGTGATCGTCGACCGTAGGCACGCCGCCGCCAGGAGCACAGTGGCGAGCACCAGCACGCCCCTGCGGTGACTGGCGGTCGTCACGACGCTGCGATGTCGAGCACCAGCCGGGGGCAAGCGGCTCGGGAGACGCACAGCAGCATCGCGCCGTTCGCTCGCTCGTCGTCGGTCAGGAGGCCGTCGCGATGGTCGACCTCTCCCGCGAGCACCAGTGTCTCGCAGCTGCCGCACGTCCCCTCCTCGCAGGAGAAGAGGACGTCCGCGCCCGAGTCCAGCACCACCTCGAGGATGGAGCGGCCGGCTGGTACGTCGAGCACCGGACCGTCCGCGCCGAGCTGGATCTCGAATGCCGTGCCCGGGCTCGTCCCATCCGCCTCCGATGCCGTCACCTGGACCACCGGCTGCGGAGAGAACTCCTCGAAGTGCAGCGACCCACTCGTCCAGCCCTGCACCTGGCGGCGCACCGCCTCGATGAGCGGCGGCGGCCCACACGTGTACACCGCCGCCCCTTCCTCGGGCCCGAGCTCCCCGGCCAGGTCGATCAGCCCGCACTCGTCCTGCGGGACCAGGAGCACCTGGTCGTCCCAGAGGTCGAGGTCATCGAGGAACGCCATCGACGAGCGCGTACGTCCGCCGAACACCAAGCGCCACCGGACGTCGCGCGAGCTCAGGGCCTCGATCATCGGCAGGATCGGGGTGATCCCGATGCCGCCGGCGACGAAGACGTACGACGCCGCCTGCTCGAGGGGGAACCTGTTGCGCGGCACACTGATCACCAGCTCCTGGCCGACGCGAACGTCGTCGTGCACCTCGGCCGAGCCACCTCGACCGGCCGATTCGCGGAGCACGGCGATCTCGTAGTGCTCCGCATTGAGCGGTCCGCACAGGGAGTATTGCCGCACGGTGCGTGAGGGAAGCACGACGTCGACGTGGGAGCCAGGCTTCCAGGCGGGAAGTGGACCGTCTCGTCCAGTGAGGGAGAGGCCGACGATGCCGTCGGCCAACTCCCGCCGCCCGGTGACCCGGACGGGGAAGAGGGCACTCATGACGATCAGGCCCCGTAAGGCCCGAAGACCTCGACCTTCCCCAGCGCCGCGAGCCGCTGGCGGTAGAGCAGGCTGGCCGCGTCCGGGACCTTGATGTGCAGTTCCTCGCGCAGGGAGTCGGGCAGTTCCTCGGGGCGTTGGCTCTCCACGACCGGGCGGTCCTGCTCCATGATCACGTTGGTGAAGTCGCCGAAGGCGCTGTCGGGCTCGTCGTGCGAGTGGTTGCGGACGATGACGACAAAGACCTCTGTGGACTTGGGGGTCTTGGGCGACGTGAACTGGGTGATGATCGTCTCCTTGCCGGAGCCGAGCTCGATCTTCTTGAGGTGGATGGTGAACGGCACGACCAGGGTGTACTCGTAGCGCACCATCTGGACGCCGCCGGCGCCGTAGAGGTCGCTGGGCTCCTCCTGCTCCAGCCAGTAGTGCAGGCCGTCCTCGCGCTTCTCCACCGTGTACGGCGCAACCTCGGCAGTCTCCTCCGTGCCGAGCAGGCCCTCGTGGACGTAGGGGAAGTGCGAGAAGTCCATGAAGTTCTCGACCGCTCGCGACGCCGACGTCTTCCAGGTCTCGCGGTAGCTGAGGAACGACTTCCACTCGGGCAGGTCATAGATGTCTCCGGGGAACAGCGGGATGTCGGCGGCCGGCTCCGTCATCGCGACCCAGACCAGACCATACTTCTCGCGCGCGTGGTAGACCGTGGCCTTGGCGGCGGCGGGGATCGGAGCGTCGGCCGGACGCGAGGGAATCTTGACGCACGCGCCGGTGCGGTCGTACTGCCAGCCGTGGTAGGGGCAGACGAGCCGACCCTCCCGCACCCATCCCAGGGACAGCGCGGCACCTCGGTGGATGCAGAGGTCACGGAAGGCGGCGATGCCGTTCTCGTCACGGAAGGCGACGATGTCGTCGTCGAGCAGGTTGAACCGACGTGGCTTCTCATCGACGTCGGTGGACTGGCAGATCGGGTGCCAGAACTGGGTCAGTGCGGGCTGGGTCATGGTGGTTCCGTTCTACGGAGCCGAACGGGCGGGCGCTCGGTCGGCAGGGATGGCGAGGTCTGCAGACGCCGAAGGCGTCCTGTCAGTCGGTAGTGCGGTCGACCGAGACCAAGATGAGGCACCAGTCGCCACCATCGACCAGACCGCGCACGAACGTGCTGCGTTGCGACGTCGACGGGATGCCATGACGAGACGACGGACTGGACGTCGAGTGCTTCATCACCACTCCCTTCTGCCACCGACGACGGGGGCTCCGGTGCTTCAACGGAGTTGCGGCTGGCGCAGACTGCCGTCGTGAGGCTGCTTCAATTGCATTGAAGCGTATCTTTGCTCACCCTCCTGCGCAAGGGTCAAATTTCGACTATGCTCAACGTCGTGTCCGATACTGGGAGGGAATTGACCCAGTAGTGTGCTTGACCTGGTTCATTCTCGCTGAAAACCTGTGGAAGCCTGTCCCCCGCCCGGGAAACGCCACGCACGAGTCACTCCCGATCGGAGCAACACCGTGAACACACAACCTGGCCCAGCCGCCTCGAGCGGCACCAACGGTTCCCCTCGGAACAACGCCGACCAGACGATCGCCCTGGTCGGGGCGCGGATCCGCCAGCTCCGCTCGCGGCAGGGCCTGACCCTCAAGGACGTTGCCGAGCGCACGGGCGTGAGCGTGTCGATGCTGAGCATGCTCGAGCGCGGAGTCGCGACCGCCTCGGTGGGCACCCTGGTGTCCGTCGCCTCCGCCTTGGGCGTCCATATGTACGACCTGTTCGACCGTCCCGACTCCGGCCCCGGGTCACCGGTCACGCGCCGGTCGGACCAGGCATCCTTGCGGACCAGCGAGGGGGCCACCCGACGGATCGCCCACAGCGACGGCAGTGCCGGCGTCGAGATGGCGATCAACGAGTACGAACCTGGCGCCTCGAGCGGGCCGACGGCGACCCACCACGACGGTCGCGAGTTCGGGGTCCTCATCTCCGGCGCCCTCACGGTCGAACTGGAGGGGCAGGAGCACACCTTGTCGGCCGGCGACGTCATCTCCTACTCCTCGACTCGGCCGCACCGAATCATCAACACCGGCGACGAGACCGCGGTCGCAGTGTGGGTCAACATCGACGCATGAGCGAGAGTTTTCACCTCGCTTCAAAAATTCAGCCTCATTCTAATGACTTTGATCAGATTGAATGTTAGTTTCGGTCCGTGACCGATGAACTGACGACTTCGACCGGCCTCCGTGTGGTGACTCCCGGTCAGTGGGGCCCTGACTTGGGTCTCGTCCTGGGCGGCACCTGGCGCGAGATCGTAGGCCCGGGGGTCGGCGCGCATTGCCGAAGCCTGGCCCACCTCGACCTGGGGGCCGCCGCGAGCACGGTCGAGCTCGCCCACGACGGCGAGGCGGTCTACTACGTCGTGGAGGGCTCGGTCACAGTCGTCGAGCTCCTGCACACCAGCCGGATCCGACACGCGCTCCTTGAGGGAGCGATGTTCCACGTCGCGCCCGGCTCCTGCTACACCATCGAGTCGGAATCCGGCGCCCGTCTGGTCGGCGGCCCCAGCCCAGTCGATCCCCGACTCGGGCAACCCACGACGGTCCGCGGCGAGAGCCCCGGCGTCACGCGCTACCACCGCGACCGCGCCGGCATGATGGTCCCGTTCATCTCCAACGACGCCCGCCTGGTCGTGTGGCTGGGCTCCGGGGCCCTTACCGCCAACATGAACTACGTCGTCCTCGAGCCCGGGGAGCGCAACCGCGAGCACGTGCATGCCGAGTCCGAGGACACCATCCACATCCTTGAAGGCCACGGCACGGCCGAAAACATCACGACCGGTGAACGCCTCGCCTTCGGCCCCGGCGACACCATCCACATCGAGATCGGCTTCTGGCACGCCGTGGCCGCCGACCTCGGAGAACGCGTCGTCAGCGTCGGGGGGCCCTGCCCGGCCGACACCGACATGCTGCGGGCCGCCGGCGTCGACGTCGACGCGATCCTCGCGAAGCACCAGCGTCCATGATCGACGGCGCTCAGACCCACACCACGATCGGGCTCGAGCAGCTCGACGTCGTGGCCGGGCGCCCTGACGACAACCGCTCCCTCGCGACCGTGCGCACCGGGGCGGCCTTCGCCGCAGGTGCCGACATCGTCGTGCTGCCCGAACTGGCCATTAGTGGCTACGTCGTCGATCCCGACCTGGCTCGCAGCGTTGCCGAGCCGCTCGACGGCCCTAGTCTGGCTGCGCTGGGCGAGGTCGCCGCCGAGCACGGCGGCCTGGTCGTGTACGGGTTCTGCGAGTCCGACGGCGACACTCTTTACAACTCCGTCGTCGCCGTCGGCGCCGACGGGCCCGTCCTGCACTACCGCAAGCTGCACCTCTTCGACCGCGAGCTCGATGCCTACACTCCGGGCGACCTCGGCCTGCCCTTGGCAAGGACGGAGTACGGCGTGATCGGCGTGTGCATCTGCTACGACCTACGCTTCGTCGAAGTGATGCGCTCACTGTCGCTCCGCGGCGCAGACCTCGTGATCGCGCCGGCAGCCTGGGTAGGCGGCTTCGACCGCAGTGTGCCGGCCCAGGGTGCGACTCGCCACGTCGACTCGGTTCTCGCGCAGGCCAACCTCGACCAGGTCGCCGTGGTCGCGGTCTCGCAGGTCGCAGGTGCCTCCCACGGTGGGCCGGCCACGCTCGGTGGCTCCGTTGCCTGCGACGCCTACGGCGAACTGATCGTCGGCCCCTTGTCCCGGACCCAGCCCGACTCCGCGGTCGCGCGCATCGACATCGCCCGGGTTCGCGCCGCTCAGCGACGGAGTGAGACTATCCGTCCCAGGGAGGACCGGCGCACCGACGTCTACTCCGTGTCCTACCGAGGGGATGCCTGGTGAAGCCCAGTCCGTTCGAGTACGTCCGGCCCGAGACCCTTGATGAGGCGCTCGCGGTCCTCGCGCGGGATCCCGACGAGAGCAAGGTCCTGGCCGGCGGTCAGAGCCTGATCCCGATGATGAACTTCCGGCTCGCGCGCCCTGAGCGCCTGGTCGACATCAACAGCATCCCCGACCTGGCTGGTACGACGACCCGCGACGGGCGCCTCCACGTCGGCGCCCGCACCCGCCATCTCACGCTGCAGAACACCGACCTCCCGGGGCCTCTCGGTCATCTGCTGCGGCGCGCGGCGGTCAATGTCGGCCACCTGCCCATCCGCACCCGTGGCACCTTCGGCGGGTCCATCGCGCACTGCGACGCGGCTTCGGAGTGGTGCCTTGTGGCGACCCTGCTTGACGCCGAGATGACCGTGCGCAGCGCGGCGCGGGGAGAGCGCACGATCGCGGCTGCCGACTTCTTCCAGTCCATCTTCACCACCGCCATGGAGTCGGACGAGATCCTCACCTCGATCTCGTTGCCCTCGCTCGATGACGGGTACGTCACAGGCATCTCCGAGTTCGCCCGCCGGGCCGGCGACTTCGCCATCGTCGCCGCCACCGCCGCCGTGCAGGTGAAAGACGGGGTGGTGACCGACGCCCGGGTCAGCCTGGGTGGAGTGAGCGAAGTGCCGTTCCGCAGCACTGCGGCCGAGTCCGCGATGCTGGGGCAGCAGTGGTCTCCCGAACTCGTCGCGACGGCCGCCGAGGAGGCTGCCGCCGAGGTGGACCCGCCCAGCGACACCCACGGCGACGCGGACTACCGGCGCGACCTCGTCCGCGCCCTGGTCCCGCGCGCGCTCGCCACCACGAGTCCGGCGAACCGATGAGCGGCCCCCTGTCCGAACCCGAGACCTGGACCGGCCGCGCCCTGCCGCGGTTGGAGGATCCGGCGATCGTGCGCGGCTGGGGAACCTACGTCGGTGACGTGGCGGCCCGCGACCGCGGGTGCCTGCACGCGCGATTCGTGCGGAGCCCTCACGCGTCGGGCCGGCTGATCTCGATCACCGCACCGGCAGGCGTCACGGTGTTCACGGCGAAGGACCTGCACGACGTGCAACCGATCAGGGCCGTGCTGCACCGACCCGACTTCGTCGCAGTCGACACCCCGGTGCTGGCCACCGACCGTGTCCGCTTCGTCGGTGAGCCCATCGCGATCGTCATCGCGGCCAGTGAGTCCGAGGCGGAGGACGCGCTGGACCTGATCGAGGTCGAAATCGAGCAGCTGCCGGCCGTGGTCTCGACGGCCCACGCGATCGCCCCCGGAGCCCCGCTGGTGCACGACGTCGAGTTCCCCGGCGACCCGAACACCGTGGTCGACGGCCGGATGCACACCGACGGCTTCGACGACGCCTTCGCCGGCGCCCACCGCGTCGTCAGCATCCAGGTCAGCTCGGCCCGACAGAGCGCGATGCCGCTGGAGGCACGCGCCGCCCACGCGGCGTACGACCGCGCCAGCGGCCGCTCCACCCTCCACGCCACCCTGCAGATGCCGCACGTAACCCGCACGGGCATCGCCGACTCGCTCGGGTTGCCCGAGGACGACCTGCGTGTCGTCGCACCCGACGTCGGCGGCGGCTTCGGCGCGAAGATGACCCTCGCCCGCGAAGACGTCGCGCTGGTCTGGGCGTCGCGCCGGATGCGTCGCAACATCGCCTGGATCGAGACCCGGGAGGAGAACTTCCTGGCCGCCTGGCACAGCCGCGAACAGGTCTACGACGTCGACGGTGCGTTCTCGGCGGACGGCGAGCTGCTCGCGCTGCGCGGCGACCTGGTCTGCGACGTGGGCGCCTACTGCTGTTACCCGGTGACCTGGGGCGTCGAGCCGCTGATGGCGATGGCCGAGCTGCCCGGCCCCTACCGGGTGCGGGAGTATTCCGTGCGCTCGCGCGGCATCATCACGAACAAGTGCCCGATCGCCCCGTACCGCGGCGTCTCGAGGCCGATGCAGGTCCTCGCCATGGAGCGGCTCTTCGACGTCGCTGCCGACGAGCTCGGCATCGACAAAGTGAAGATCCGCCACGCCAACCTGATCACCGAGTTCCCGCACCGCTCGCCCAGTGGGCTCGTGCTGGACGCCGCGTCGCACCAGGAGACACTGGCTGCAGCCGTCGAGCTGGCCGACCTCGAGGATTTCCGGTCCCGACAGGCCGCGGCGCTCGCCCAGGGGCGATATCTCGGCATCGGCATCTCCTGCTTTGCCGAACGCACCGGCTACGGCACGCCCGCCTTCGCGGCTCGATCGCGTCCGTTCACCCTGGGCACCGAGCAGGCGCCGGTGATCACGCCCGGCTTCGAGCGGGTCATCCTCACCATGGACCCCTCCGGCACCCTCACCCTGCGCATCGGCGCGGCCCCGCATGGCCAGGGACTCAAGACCACGTTGGCCCAAGTGGTCTGCGATGAGCTCGGGTTGCGCCCCGACGCCATCCGGGTGATCGCCTCCGACACCGACCAGACGCCGTACGGCTGGGGCAGCTTCGCCAGCCGCGCCATGGTGATCGCCGGCGGGGCTTCGATGCTCGCCGCGCAGGAGCTGGCCGAGCGTCTGCGGGTGCTGGCCGCCGAGCGCTTGGGCGGTCTTCCCGTCGACATCGACCTGGTCGACGGCCACGCGCGCGTTCGCGGGTCAGACCAGCCAGGGGTGGCGATCGCCGTGCTGGCGCGCGACGTCTACCACTCATCGCACCTGCTTCCGGACAAGGGCGACCCCGCACTGGAGGCGGTCGGCGTCTACGACCCGTCCGGCACCTTCGCGAACGCATGCCACATCGCCGAGGTCGAGGTCGATCCCCTGACGGGGCGCACCGTCATCACCCGATTCCTCGTGGCCGAGGATGCCGGCCGGCTGATCAATCCGGCCATCGTGGACGGGCAGATCCACGGCGGCATCGCGCAGGGAGTCGCCAACGCGCTCTTCGAAGAGCTCATCTACGACGACCGCGGCGTGCTCGTCACGACGTCCCTGATGGACTACCTGCCCCCGACCGTCGCCGAGATGCCGCACATCGACATCGTGCACCTCGAGACCATCTCGCCCGCGTCCATCACCGGCGCCAAGGGCGTCGGCGAGGGAGGCACCATCGGGGCCCCGGCAGCCATCGCCAATGCGATCTCCGACGCGCTCAAGCCCTTCCAGGTCGGGGTGTTCCACATACCCGCGACACCGCACCGGGTCCGGGCCGCCATCCGCAGCGGAACCGACCTCCACGTCATTCCCCTCGCCGTCCCGACGCCCGAGCCCGAGAAAGAGGCCCAGAGATGAGCAGCACCGTCCCGCTCCGGCTCTACGTCAATGGCGACCGGCACGACGTCGAGGTCGAGGCCCGACGCACGCTCGCGGATGCGCTTCGCGAGGACTGCGGGCTGACCGGTACCCACCTCGGCTGCGAGCACGGCGTCTGCGGCGCCTGCACGGTCCTGGTCGACGGGCAACCCGTGCGCGCCTGTCTGATGCTCGCAGTTCAGGCCGAGGGCACGATGGTGCGCACCGTCGAGGGACTGGCACCCGATGACGAGACTCTCCACCCGGTCCAGCAGGCCTTCTGGGAGAACCACGGCCTCCAGTGCGGCTTCTGCACGCCGGGCTTCCTGGTGCTCGCAGCGGGCTACCTCGAGGAGCACCCGGACGCCGAGGAGGAGGAGATGCGCGACGTCTTGTCCTCCAACCTCTGCCGTTGCACCGGCTACCAGAACATCGTCAAGGCCACCATGTGTGCCGCTCGCACCATGCGCGGCGAGTCCCCCGAGGTCGAGGCGACCCCGTGATCGGTGCCCGCGCGCTGCGCATCGAGGACCCGGTGCTCCTGAGGGGCAACGGGCGCTTCGCCGCGGACACCGTCCGCGCGGGAGAGCTGCACATGCGAGTGGTTCGGTCCCCGGTCGCGCACGGTCGGATCCGCTCGATCGACACGAGCGCCGCTCGACGGCTGCCCGGCGTCGTCGCGGCGTGGACCTACGACGACATCGCCGAGCTCCCCGCGATCGGCTTCCGGCTCACGCCCCGCGACGACCTGCTTCCCTACCGACAGCCGGTGCTGGCCCGCAAGGTCGTTCGCTACGTCGGCGAGCCGGTGGCCGTCGTGTTCGCCACCGACGCCTATCTCGCCGAGGACGCAGCCGAATTGGTGGAGCTCGACATCGAACAGCTCCCGGCGCACCTCGACGGGGACCTCGACCCGGTCCCCTGGGTCGACGGCGAGCAGGCAACGTGGGCCGCCGGCCTCGGCACCGACCTTCCTGACCAGGATTCGCAGGCCACGACCTTCGTCGAGGAGTACGGCGACGTGGACCGCGCTTTCGCAGACGCGGCGCAAGGTCTCGTCGCAGGCACCCATCGGATCTTCGAGACCGATGCCCGGATCGGCCGGCACACCGGCGTACCCATGGAGTGCCGAGGCCTCGTCGCCTACTTCGACGAGGCGGACCAGCAGCTGATCATCGACGGTGCGGCCAAGGTGCCGTTCTGGAACCGGGAGGCCGTGGCCTCGATCGTGGGGCTTCCGCCGCACCAGGTCGTGATGCGCGAGACGCACGTCGGAGGTGGGTTCGGGCCGCGAGGCGAGCTCTATCCCGAGGACGTGCTGGTGACCCTGGCAGCCATGCGGCTGCGGGCCCCCATCAAGTGGATCGAGGACCGCCAGGAGCATCTGGTCGCGACCAACCACTCGCGTGGCCAGCACCACCGGATGCGGGCACTGGTCCGGGTCGCCGACGGCTGGATCGAGGCCCTCGACGGCAGCTTCGTGCTCGACCAGGGCGCCTACGTCCGCACCCACGGCGCTACGGTCGCGTCCCTGACCGCGTCGATGCTCCCGGGGCCTTACGTCATCCCCCACTTCCGTGTCCACGCCCAGGTGCGGCTCACCCACAAGACACCGGCCGGCACCTATCGCTCGCCCGGCCGCTACGAAGGCACCTTCGCTCGCGAGCGCCTCGTCGACAAGATCGCGCACGACCTCGAGCTGGATCCGTTCGAGGTGCGCCGCGTCAACTTCATCCCGGCCGACCAGATGCCCTACGAGCGTCCGATCCAGGCGATGGGCACGCACCTGGTGCACGACTCCGGCGACTACGAGCTGCTGCTCGACAAGTGCTGCGAGACCTTCGACCTGTATGGCATCCGCCGCGCCGTCGCCGCGCGGCGGGCAGCAGGTGAGGCCGTCGGGTTCGGGTTCGGGTTCTTCGTGGAGAAGAGCGGGATCGGCCCCTTCGAGGGCGCTCGCGTGTCCGTGGACGTCTCCGGAAAGGTCACCATCACCTGCGGCGCCTCGTCGGTGGGGCAGGGCGTCGACACCGTGCTCGCCCAGGTCGTTGCCGATGGGCTCAAGATCGCGCACGACGAGATCCGCGTCGTGCGCGGACGCACCGACCAGTTCGAGTACGGCCGCGGCGCCTTCGCCACGCGGCTCGCCGTCATGGCCGGCTCGGCCGCGCTGAACGCCACGGCCGCCCTGGTCGAGAAGGCGATGCGCGTGGTCGCCCACACGTTCAAGGTCAGCGTCGAGGAGCTCGAGCTCCATGAAGGCGCCGTACGCGTCGTGGGCGAACCCACCAAGGTCCTGACCCTCGGCCAGATCGCCGCGCTGCTGGAGCCGATGGGAGCCGGCGTGATGAAGGAGTCCCCCGGTCTCACCGCCGACGGCTGGTTCCGCTCGGACCACATGACGTACCCGTACGGCCTGCACGCGGCCGTGGTCCGGATCGACCGCGGCACCGGCGAGCTCGTCATCGAGCGATTCATCGTGGGGTACGACGTCGGTCGTGCCCTCAACCCGACGCTCGTCGAGGGCCAGATCGCCGGTGGGGTCGCCCAAGGCATCGGCGGCGCGGTCTACGAGGAGTTCCTGTACGCCGACGACGGCACCCCACTCTGCACGACATTCATGGACTACCTGATCCCGACCGTGCACGAGATCCCGGACATCGAGACCCTCGTGACCGAGGACGCGCCCAGCCCGATCAACCCGCTCGGCGTCAAGGGGGCCGGCGAGGGCGGGACCACAGCCGTCGCGGCCGCCATCGCATCGGCCGTGGACGACGCCCTTCAGCAGGCCGGCGCGATCACGTCGGTCCCCATCCGACCGACGCTGCTCCGCCGCCTGGTCGCGGAGTCCCCCCGAGTCACCTAGCCGCACTGCGGTCGGGGCCGCGCGGTCGCACGCGCCCGATCGGTTTCAACCACACGCGAACACCACCACACTATTGAAGGAGACAGACATGAGGGTCGTAGACCTGACGCATCCGTGGGGCATCCACACGCCGGGCTGGGTGGGATATCCGGGCGGCAAGATGTACTACACGCAGAACCTGCAGACGAACCAGATCGTCTCCCAGAAGATCGAGACGTCCCTGCACAGCGGCACCCACCTCGACGGCCCCATGCACGGGACCGACGGTGGCCTCGACATGGCCTCGTTGCCGCTGACGAAGCTGATCCACCCGGGGGTGATCGTCGACGTCTCCGACACCTGCAAGGACTGGGACCTGATCGAGCCCGAGCACATCACGTCGAAGGTGGAGGTGAAGAAGGGCGACATCCTGATCATCCACACCGGGTTCATCGACTACTACCAGGGCATGCCGAAGCAGGACCTGGTCCGCTACTTCACCATGCATCCGGGCGGCAGCGTCCGCCTGGCCGAATGGATGGCCGACATGGAGATCCGCTGGTGGGGCATCGACGCCGGCTCCGGCGACCACCCCATGAACACTACGATCCGCAACATGCGACCCGATCTGCTCAAGAAGTTCGAGGAGCACGTCGGCATGCCCTACTCCGAGTTCCTCGGCGACTACTCCTACACGCACCACCTGTCGGGTCGTGAGATTACCTCCGACATCTTCCCGATGCACCACTTGGCCTTCCAGGATGGCTGGCCGCGCTCGGCAAAACCCGAGAACAACTCAATGTCGGCTATACGCCCTTCATCTGGTCGATCCTGGTTG
>JBDSPC010000466.1:0-6859 GCA_039914485.1 Nocardioides sp. | reverse complement strand
CGATCCTGGCCATCACCTTCACCAACAAGGCCGCGGCCGAGATGAAGGAGCGGGTCGAGGACCTCGTCGGCAAGCGCGCCCGGATCATGTGGGTCTCGACCTTCCACTCCGCGTGCGTGCGGATCCTGCGCAAGGAGATCACCGCGCTGGACTTCGACGGCACGTCCTACAAGTCCAACTTCTCGATCTACGACACCGCCGACTCCAAGCGGCTGATGACACTCGTCCTCAAGGGCCTCGACCTCGACCCGAAGAAGTACCAGCCCGGTGCCGTGCTGCACTGGGTGAGCAACCACAAGAACGAGCTGCGCGACCCTGAGGAGGCCGCCAAGGACACGCGGAACTCCTTCGAGGAGGCCTACGCCGCGGCGTACGCCGGATATCAGCGGCGGCTGCGCGAGGCCAACGCCCTCGACTTCGACGACCTGATCATGACCACGGTGCACCTCTTCCAGACGCTGCCCGACGTGCGGGAGAACTACCGCCGTCGGTTCCGGCACGTGCTGGTCGACGAATACCAGGACACCAACCACGCGCAGTACGCGCTGATCCACCAGCTCTGCGGGCAGGACCTCGAGGAGGGGCGGCCGGTCGAGGACACCCCCAGCGAGCTGATGGTGGTCGGTGACGCCGACCAGTCGATCTATGCCTTCCGCGGCGCCAACATCCGCAACATCCTCGACTTCGAGCAGGACTTCCCCGACGCGACGTCGATCATGCTCGAGCAGAACTACCGCTCGACGCAGACGATCCTGACCGCGGCCAACTCGGTGATCAGGAACAACGCGAGCCGCAAGGACAAGCGCCTGTGGTCCGAGGCCGGCGACGGCGAACGGATCGTGGGCTACGTCGCCGACGACGAGCACGACGAGGCGCGGTTCGTCTCCGAGGAGATCGACAAGCTCGTCGACACCGGCGACGTGTCGGCGAAGGACGTGGCGGTGTTCTACCGGACGAACGCCCAGTCCCGGGTCTTCGAGGAGATCTTCATCCGCACCGGCCAGCCCTACAAGGTCGTCGGCGGAGTGCGGTTCTACGAACGCCGTGAGGTCCGCGACGCGCTGGCCTACCTCCGGATGCTGGTCAACACGGCGGACGAGATCTCGCTGCGACGGGTGCTCAACACCCCGAAGCGGGGGATCGGCGACCGCGCGGAGGCGTGTATCAACGCACTGGCCGAACGCGAGCGGATCTCCTTCTGGGAGGCACTCGTGCTGGCCGACCAGGCGCCCGGGATCGCGACGCGGTCGCTGAAGAACATCCAGGGCTTCGTGGCGATGATCCAGGAGCTGCAGTCGATGGTTGCCGCCGACGAGCGGGCCGACGTGATCCTGGAGTCGGTGCTCGAGCGGTCGGGCTACCTCGCCGAGCTCGAGGCCAGCGACGACCCGCAGGACGAGACCCGGGTGGAGAACCTCGCCGAGCTGGTGGCGGTCGCGCGCGAGTTCTCCGACGATCCGCAGCCCGGTCCCTCGGCGGACCCCGCCGAGGTCGAGGCGGGCACGATCGCCGTGACCCTCGGCGACTTCCTGGAACGTGTGGCGCTGGTCGCCGACTCCGACCAGATTCCCGACACCCCCGAGGGCGAGGACGCCGGCGTCGTCACGCTGATGACGCTGCACACCGCCAAGGGCCTGGAGTTCCCCGTCGTCTTCCTGACCGGGCTCGAGGACGGCGTCTTCCCGCACCAGCGCTCGCTCGGTGACCAGCCCGAGCTCGAGGAGGAGCGCCGGCTCGCCTATGTCGGCGTCACCCGCGCCCGCGAGCGGCTCTACGTCTCGCGCGCGATGGTGCGCTCCGCCTGGGGTGCGCCCTCGCACAACCCGGCCTCGCGGTTCATCGACGAGCTCCCGGTCGATCTCGTCGACTGGCGGCGCACCGCGCAGGCGATGACCCGCTGGGGACGCCCCGACCTCGCGTCGAGCTCCGCCGCCCGCCTCGGCGCTCCGACCGACGCCGGGCGCCGCAACTTCTCCGCCGCTGCCGCGCGCGCCGACGTGAAGGCGAAGGCGAAGCCGGCCCGCGAGATCCCTTCCCTGGAGCCGGGGGACCGGGTGCTGCACGACTCGTTCGGCATGGGCACCGTCGTCGCCCTCGAGGGAGCCGGCGACAAGTCCGTCGCCTCGATCGACTTCGGGTCCGAGGGTGTGAAGCGGTTGCTGCTGCGCTACGCGCCTGTCGAGAAGTTGTGATCTGAGCCGCGCCAGCGGATCAGATCGGGCGTGACGCCATGCGCCCCTCGCAACTGGCGGCGTACGACATGGCAGATGCCGATCTGGTTGTCGGCCGCCGCCAGTTTCCGCGGGCGTCGGAGGTCGCCGACGGGCTCGCCGACGCAGGTCAGGCGAACCGGTTTCGACACGCCGGTCGCGACTTCGTTCCTCAGTCGCGCGGCTTGCTCAACCAGCGACGGTCATCTCGGAAGCCTTCGGCTTCAGGGAGTGACCCCGTGCTCGAGGAGCGCGGTGAAGGGGTCGACCGGGTCGCCGGCGCCGGGACGGACCTCGAGGTGCAGGTGCGGGCCGGTGGTGTTGCCGGTGGAACCGACGGTGCCGATGGCCTCGCCGCCCCGGACGGTGTCGCCGACGCTGACCAGATAGGACGTCTGGTGGCAGTACCACAGCTCGGTGCCGTCATCGAGCGTGACGACCGTCTTGTTGCCGTAGGAGCCGTCGTAGCCCACCTCGGTCACGACGCCGTTGGCGACGGAGCGAATGGTGGAGCCGGTGGGGGCCGAGAAGTCGAGGCCGGTGTGCACGCTGGACCAGAGGTAGCTCGACATTCCGAACGTGGCGGTGATGCGGTAGCTCTCCAGCGGAAGGATCCACTGGTTCTCCTTGATCTTGGCGGCCTGCTTCTCGGCGGCCTGCGCGAACTGCTTGAGGGCCGCGTGCTGCTGCTCGGCCTGGGCCTCGGCCTGTTCGACCAGCTCTTCGTTGGCGGCGTCGGCGAGGGCGTCACGACGGGAGTCGCGCGAGACGATCGCGTCGCGGTGACCGATCGGCGCGACATTGGCGAGACCGGTGCTTCCGACCCCTGCCATGGCGCCGGTCTGCGAGGTGACCTGGCCGACCAGACCGGCGTCGGAGGCGCTGACGGCGCCACCGGCGGAGACTGCAAGAGCCGCCACCCCCACGAGGATCGGGGCGGACGGCAGGGCACGGAGGAAGGGGTGGCGAGCAGGCTGCTTGGCTGCCTTGCGTCGACCCGCAACGGGTGCTGCCGAGGTGTCGCGGCGGGGGCCGCGCTGCGCTCGGTGGTTTCCCATAGATCAGGTTCCTTCAGTGCCGGGGGTGTCGCCAACGGGGGATAGGCGACGTCGAACTGTAACGGAAAGGTCACGACCACCGAAATCGGCAGTGCCCAGATTGTGGATGACGTCGCCGGGCGCTCGCAGCGCTTCACGGTACTTGGCCGAATTCTCGCCACACCCCCGGGGGTGGATCAGGTGCTCGCTAGCCTGTCGACATGAGGATCGTGGTGACGGAGCCGGGCCTGGGCCGTGCCCTGCGCGACGCCGGCCACGAGGTGATCTTCCTGGGGCCGGACCACACGCCCGAGCAGGTCGCCGCGACCGCCGTACAAGAAGATGTCGATCTGATCGGGCTCACCGAGGCGACCGACGCCGAGCGCATCACAGCACTGCTCGCCAAGCTCGACGTCGACGACATCGACGTCACAGTGCTCACGCCCGATCAGGCCCGCGCACTCCGGTAGCGCTCGAGCGCCTCGACGCGCTCGTCGGCGTGGTCGACGATCCGCAGCGGGTAGTCGCCCTCGTAGCCGGTGTCGGACTTCCACGGCTCGTGCGCCGCGGCGCCGGGCAGGTGGGCGAGCTCGGGCACCCAGCGGCGTACATAGGAACCGTCGGGGTCGAACTGCTTGCCCTGGGTGACCGGGTTGAAGACCCGGAAGTACGGCGACGCGTCGGTGCCCGTGCCGGCGACCCACTGCCAGCCGTGGTTGTTGGAGGCGACGTCGCCGTCGATCAGCAGCGACAGGAAGTGCCGCGCCCCGGCCGGCCACCACACGTGCAGGTCCTTGGTCAGGAAGGACGCGGTGATCATCCGGACGCGGTTGTGCATCCAGCCGGTCGCGAGCAGCTGGCGCATCCCGGCATCCACGATCGGGTAGCCGGTGGTGCCGGTGCGCCACGCCTCGATCGCGTCGTCGGGCTCGTCGTAGCGCATCTCGCCCAGCGCCGACTTGAGGTCGGCCCATGCCGAGGAAGGCTCGTGCCACAGCACGTCGGCATAGAACTCGCGCCAGGCCAGCTCGGTCGCATAGGTCGACGCGGGGTCGAGCTCGGCGAGCAGCGAGCGTGGGTGCAGCACCCCGAGGTGGAGGTACGGCGACAGTCTGGACGTGCCGTCGTGGTCGGGCCGGTCCCGTTCGACCTGGTAGTCGTCGAGGTCGTTGTCACGGAAGGCGTGCCAGCGGCGCCACGCGGCGTCCTCGCCGGCCGTGGGCAGCTCGAACGGTGCGTCGGCCACAGCCTGCTCGAGCATGGCGACGGCGTCGGGCGAGGAGTCCGCCGGCACGACGTCGGGGGAGCGGGGGGTCACGGCCGGCTCGGGCCAACCCCCCTCGCGCCAGGCGCGGGCGAACGCGGTGAAGACCTGGTAGGGATCGCCGGTCTGGTTCCGGATGAGCCCCGGCCCCACGGCGTACGGCGAACCGCTGGCGACGAGGTCGACGAGCTCACCCACGGCGGCATCGCGGCGGTGGCCGTAGGGCGTGGTCTCGGCCGCGATGTGGACCGCATCGGAGCCGGCGACGGACGGCACGACGTCCAGCGGGTCGCCGTACCGGATCGTCAGCGGGATGCGCTCGGCGAGGGACAACACGTTGGCGGCCAGCCACGCACGTCGGGCGGCGCCGGCGCCGGACCAGATGACGGGGTCGATGACGAAGAGACACGTGACCGGGCCGTCGGACAGGGCCGCGAGCAGGGCCGGGTTGTCGCGGACACGGAGGTCGCGGCGGAACCACATCACGGAGGACACGTGGATCAACGTAGCCAGAGGGTGACCAGAGCCACCACGACCAGCCTCGATGTGACCCGGCCAACAGGTCTAGGGTGCCCAAAGGAATTAGACAGTGAAATCCCCGGAACGCACACGAAAAGGACTGGGTACGTCGTGGACTTGATGGAGTACCAAGCGAAGGAACTCTTCGCAAAGCACGGAGTGGCAGGCGCACTCGGCATCACCGTCGAAACTCCGGAGGACGCTCGCGCGGCCGCCGAGAAGATCGGTGGCGTCGTCGTCGTCAAGGCCCAGGTCAAGGCCGGAGGTCGTGGCAAGGCCGGCGGCGTCAAGGTCGCCAAGACGCCCGACGAGGCCGAGGAGTACGCCCGCGCGATCCTCGACCTCGAGATCAAGGGACTCCCGGTCAACCGGGTGCTCGTGGTCCCCGGCGCGTCGATCGAGGAGGAGTACTACTTCTCCTTCCTGCTCGACCGGTCGAACCGTTCCTACCTCTGCATCGCCAGCATCGAGGGTGGTGTGGAGATCGAGGAGGTCGCCAAGACCAACCCCGACGCGGTGAAGATGATCCCGATCAACGCCGGCACCGGCGTCGACGAGGCCAAGGCGATCGCCATCGTCGACGAGGTCGGCTTCCCGGCCGAGCTGCGCGACCAGGCGATCACGATGGTCCAGCAGCTGTGGACCGTGTTCACCTCCGAGGACGCGACGCTCGTCGAGGTCAACCCGTTGGCGCGCCTGACGGGCGACAAGCTCGAGGCCCTCGACGGCAAGGTCTCGCTCGACGAGAACGCCGAGTTCCGTCAGCCCGACCACGCCGCCTTCGAGATCCGCGAAGAGGCCGACCCGCTCGAGGCGAAGGCCAAGGACCTCGGCCTCAACTACGTCAAGCTCGACGGTGCCGTGGGCATCATCGGCAACGGCGCGGGCCTGGTCATGTCGACGCTGGACGTCGTCGCGTACGCCGGTGAGAACCACGGCGGCGTGAAGCCGGCCAACTTCCTCGACATCGGTGGCGGCGCCAACGCGCAGGTGATGGCCGACGGCCTCGACGTCATCCTCAACGACCCGCAGGTCAAGAGCGTGTTCGTCAACGTCTTCGGTGGGATCACCGCGTGCGACGAGGTTGCCAACGGCATCGTCGGCGCCCTGGAGATCCTCGGCGACAAGGAGAGCAAGCCGCTCGTCGTGCGCCTCGACGGCAACAACGTCGAGGAGGGTCGCCGCATCCTCAACGAGGCCAACCACCCCCTGGTGACGCTGGTCGACACCATGGACGGTGCGGCCGACAAGGCCGCCGAGCTGGCGAACGCCTGAGGACGGAGAGAATCCCATGAGCATTTTTCTGAACAAGGACTCCAAGATCATCGTCCAGGGCATGACCGGCGGGATGGGTGCCAAGCACACCACCCTGATGGTCGAGTCCGGCGCCAACATCGTCGGTGGTGTCAACGCCCGCAAGGCCGGCACCACGGTCGAGCTCGGTGGCCAGGAGCTGCCGGTCTTCGGCAGTGTCGCCGAGGCGATGAAGGAGACCGGCGCCAACGTGTCCGTCGCCTTCGTGCCGCCGCCCTTCACCAAGGATGCTGCGATCGAGGCCATCGACGCCGAGATCCCGCTGCTGGTCGTCATCACCGATGGCGTGCCCGTCCAGGACACGGCCGAGGTCGTGGCCTACCTCGAGGGCAAGTCCACCCGGATGATCGGCCCCAACTGCCCCGGCATCATCACGCCGGGCGAGTCACTGGCCGGCATCACCCCGCACACCATCGCGGGCACGGGCCCGGTCGGTCTCGTGTCGAAGTCGGGCACGCTGACCTACCAGATGATGTACGAGCTGCGGGACTTCGGTTTCTCGACGGCCATCGGCA
>JBDSPC010000061.1:0-13628 GCA_039914485.1 Nocardioides sp. | reverse complement strand
CCGCCTCCGACGACGTGAGTACGGCGACGTCCGACCCGACATCCTCCGAGCCCGCACCGTCCGAGTCGGCGTCCACCGGGAAGCCGCGCGTCGCCGGCACCGTGGCCAGCGGACTGTCCGTACCGTGGGGCATCGCCTTCCTGCCGGACGGGTCGGCGATCGTCACCGAACGCGACTCGCGACGCGTGCTGAGGCTGGCCCCCCAGGCAACCGGCGAGGCCCAGCTGACCGAGATCGGCGAGATCACCGAGGCGGCGCCCGAGGTCGAGGCCGGCCTGCTCGGCGTGGCCGTCTCCCCCGACTTCGCAACGGACCAGACGCTCTTCTTCTACGCCACCACGGACGAGGACAACACCGTCTTCAAGGTGACTCTTGACGGCGACGAGCTCGGCGACCCGACGCCGATCCTGACCGGGATCCCGAAGGGCGTCATCCACGACGGTGGCCGGCTGGCCTTCGGGCCTGACGGCTTCCTCTATGTCTCCACCGGCGAGACCGGCGACCCCGGGCTCGCCCAGGACCGTAACTCGCTCGCCGGCAAGATCCTGCGCATCACCCCCGACGGTGATCCCGCTCCGGGCAATCCCGACGCGAGCTCGCCGATCTTCTCGTTCGGCCACCGCAACGTCCAGGGCCTCGCGTTCGACGAGACCGGGCAGCTGTGGGCCAGCGAGTTCGGCGACCAGTCCTTCGACGAGCTCAACCGCGTCACCGCCGGCGAGAACTACGGCTGGCCCGAGGTCGAAGGGCGCGGCGGCGCCCCGGAGTACGTCGACCCGCTGCAGACCTGGTCCACCGAGGACGCCTCCCCCTCAGGCCTCGCCTTCGCGAACGACTCCCTCTGGATGGCCGCGCTGCGCGGCGAGACCCTCTGGCAGATCCCGCTCGACGGGGACTCGACCGGCACCCCGGTCGACCTGTTCACCGGCGACTACGGCCGGATCCGCACCGTCGTCACCACGCCCGACGGCGACCTCTGGGTCGCGACGTCCAACCGGGACGGCCGGGGCTCCCCGGCGGACGAGGACGACCGCATCCTGCTGGTCACGACCGGCTGATCACACCTTACTGATGACGCTGCGCCGCGAGGCCCTCCGCAGGGTCGTCAGGATCGCCGGACCCAGCACGATCAGGGCGACGGCCGTGGTGATCGCACGCCCGGTGTCCCAGCTGCCGGTCGAGGTCAACAGGGTGTAGACCCCGAAGCGGTGCAGGTTCTCGATGAGCGGTGCGCCGGCGACGTACGACAGAGAGCCCTCGTGGCCCTGGACGGCGATGCCGAGCGTGAACGGCCAGCTCGACAGGTTCATCAGGATGCCGAACATGTACGACGCCACGATCCCGTAGGCCACCAGCGCGGCGAGCTCCACGCGACCCGTGAGGCGTCGCGGCAGGAAGCCCGCACCCATGCCGATCCATGCCGAGACGAGCATCTGGAACGGCAGCCACGGCCCAACTCCGCCAGTCATCAGCGCGGACGCGAACAGTGACGTGCAGCCGAGCACGAAGCCGAATCCCGGGCCGAACACCCGCCCGGCGAGGATCAGCAGGAAGAAGACCAGCTCGATCCCGGCGGTGCCCGCGCCCAGGCCGCGCAGGATCGCGTTGACCGCGGACAGCACGCCGAGGATGGCCAGCACCCGCGCGTCCATGCCGCCCTCGCTGAACTCGGCGAGCACGACGACGATCACCAGTGGCAGCAGGGCCAGGAAGATGAACGGCGGGTCCACCCGCGCCGACTCGGACACGTCGAGCAGCAGTGGCCAGCCGAGCATCATCAGCCCCGCGATGGACGCGACGGCCAGCACCACGGCCGAGCGGGGGCGGATCGGAAGGGCGGCTCGGGCGCGCGCCATGTCGACGCTGCTCTCGTCGAGGCCGTTCATGTCGACCTCAGCGCCGCGACGACCTCGTCGACCCGCAGCCACGGCGGCCCGAGGATCTTGGTGACCTGCGGGGCGTACGACGGGGACGCGGCGACGACCTCGCGCGCCGGTCCGGCCGACACGACCTCGCCCTCGGCGAGCACGATCACGTCGTCGGCGACGTTGGCAACGAACTCCACGTCGTGGGTGGCGATCAGCACGGCGTGCTCGTCGTCGGCCAGGTCGGCGACGATCCGGGCGAGCCCGGCCTTGGCGGTGTAGTCGAGGCCGCGGGTCGGTTCGTCGAGGAGCACGACGCGGGGCCGGGCGGTCAGCACGATCGCCAGCACCAGGGCGAGCCGCTGGCCCTCGGACAGGTCGCGCGGGTGCATCGTCTCGTCGATGCCGGGGACGAGCCGGTCGAGGAGCGCGCGGCAGGTGCCGACGGTGGCCTGCGCTCCGGCGTCCGCGGCGCCGCACTCCTCGGCAACCGTCTCGAGGTAGAGCAGGTCGGCAGCCGTCTGCGGGACGAGCCCGACGAGCGCGCGACGTCCGGCCGCATCGAGCCGACCGGGATCCTGGTCGGCCACGGACACGGCGCCCGAGCGTCTGGCCTGCGTGCCCTGGAGCGTCCAGATCAGTGTCGACTTGCCGGCGCCGTTGCGCCCCATCAGTGCGGTCACATGACCGGCGCGCAGGTCGAGATCGACGCCGTCGAGCACGACGGTGCGGCCGTGCGCCACGGTCAGCCCGCGCGCCGACAGGACGGCCGACCCGGCGGGCGCGTCCTTGATCACGGGCTGGGGCAGTGCCAGGGATCGAGCCGAACGACGCGCGTCACGGACGCTCAACGGCAGCGGCGACCAGCCGGCAGCCCGGCCGAGCTCGATGATCGGTGGCACCACCGGCGAGACGGCGAGGACGGCTGCGGGAGTGTCGACGAGCACTCCCCCGTCGCCGGTGAGCAGGCAGATCCGGTCGGCGAACGGCACCACCCGCTCCAGCCGGTGCTCCGCGAGCAGCACGGTCAGGCCGAGGTCGTGGACGAGGCGGGTGAGAGTGGCGAGCACGTCTTCCGCGGCGGTCGGGTCGAGGGCCGAGGTCGGTTCGTCGAGCACCAGCACGCGCGGATGCGTGGTGAGGACGGCGCCGATCGCGACCCGTTGCTGCTGGCCGCCCGACAGCGTGCGCAGGTCACGGTTGCGCAGGTCGGCGATCCCGAGCAGGTCGAGCGTCTCCTCCACGCGGCGGCGCATCGTGTCGCCGGGCAGGCCGAGCTGCTCCATGCCGTAGGCGAGCTCCTCCTCGACCGTGTCGGTGACGAACCCGGCGACCGGGTCCTGCCCGACGTAGCCGACGATGTGCGCCCGGTCGCGCGGCGGCTGGTCGATGACGCTGATCCCGTCGATGAGTACGTCGCCGGACAGCGTGCCTCCGCTGAACCGCGGCACCAGGCCGGTCAGCACGCCGAGCAGCGTCGACTTGCCGACGCCGGTGCGGCCGGACACCAGCACCAGCTCGCCCTCCTCGAGGGTGAGGTCGATGCCCTGCAGGATGGGGGCGTCCCCATACGAGAAGTGGATGTTGCGGAGCTCGATCATGCGCCGACCTCGAGGGGTGTCGACACGGGCAGCCGCGGCGGGGGCGCGGCGAGCGCGGGCACGAGCCCGAGGAGGGCGCCGCCGAGGGCGAGCACGCTGACGTAGGGCATCTCCGAGACCGACGGATAGATCACCGGCGTCTCGGTCTGGCCGAGCCACCAGATGGCGACGCCGACGGCGAGCCCGGAGCCGGCCACGACGAGCTCGGCCAGCTGCCAGGTGTCGGGGCGGTAGCGCGAGCGTTCGACCCGTCGGCCCGCGCTGATCAGCCCGACGATCGCGACGACCGTGCCGGCGAGCAGCATCGGCACGGCCAGCCAGCGGGGCGACGATCGGTCGAGCAGCGCATAGGTGCCGACGCCGAGCCCGCACAGCGCACCCAGGAGCAGGATGCCGGTGGTCCATCGCTGGGTGCGCGTCGCCGTACCGGCGCGACCGTAGCCGCGTGCGTCCATGCCGGCCGCCAGCGACAGCGAGCGTTCGAGGGCGTCCTCGAGGACCGGCACCAGGAACCGGCGCAGGCGACCGATCCGTTTGCTCGCATCCCCGCGCAGGGCCTGGGCGGCGCGCACGCGCCGGGCGCTGTCGGCCAGCTGCGGGAAGACGGTGACGGCGACGACGAGGGCGGTGCCGATCTCGTAGAGCGCCGGTGGCACCGACTTGAGCAGCCTCTTGGGGTTGGCGAGCGAGTTGGCGGCGCCGATGCAGATCACGATCGCGGCCAGCCGCAGCCCGTCGTAGAGCCCGGCAAGCAGCGCCTCCTGCGTGATCGGACCCAGCAGCTGCACGCCCGCGACCCAGTCGGGCAGCGGGATCGTCGGCAGGTCGATCAGCACCCTGCCGTAGCTGGCGCCGCCGAAGACGATCCGGAACGCGACGCGGATGAACACGATCATCAGCCCGAGCAGGAGATAGAGCCGGAACGAGCGCGCCCACGGATGATCCGAGCGGCGCGCCATCACCACCAGGGCCGTCGTCGTCACGAGCAGCGCCAGCAGCAGCGGGTTGGTCGTCAGGGTCGCGGCCGTGGCCAGGCCGACGGCCCAGATCCACCACGCCACCGGGTGCAGGTCACGAGGGAGGCGGGGCCTGAGCGGTGCCATCAGTTGTGGGTACGTCGGCGTGCGGCGTGGGCCGACATGCCGATCGCGAGCAGGAGCATGACGATGATCGTGAGCGTCAACCAGGTCGGGACGCGGCTCGACCCTTCGTCGGTGCGGGCCGTGGGTGGGACCGTTCCGTCGGTCGGCGTCTCCGACGCTTCGCTCGTGGGCGACCCGGTGGAGCTCGACTCCGAGGGCTCGACCGTGGGTGAATCCGTGGGCGACTCCGTGGACGACTCCGTGGCCGACTCGGTCGGGGTGCCGGGCTCCGTGGTCGAGACCGACTCACCGGGTGTGGTCGGGGCACTCGTCACTGTGCCGCTGGTCGTCGGAGCCGGGGCCGATGTCGGGGGCCTGGTCGGTGCCCTGGTGGGCTTCTTCGTCGGCTTGGTCGTCGGGTTCGTGGTGGGCTTGGTGGTCGGCGTGGCCGTTCCCGAGGTCGGGGACGTGGGAGTCGGCGTCGGCGTGGGCGTCGGCGTCGGCGTCGGCGCGGCAACGATCGGCGGCGAGACCGTGGGGGCGCCACGCTGTCCGGATCCCTGCCAGGCAAAGGCGACGGATCCACCCGCTGGCACGATCAACGAGTCGGCCCCGCGACTGGCATAGGTCCATGCCCCGTCACTGCCAGTGGACCAGAAGAGCCCCCAATAGGCCGTGACCGGGGAGGTGTTGACGCACGGGTCGTCTGCCGGCACACCTGAGACCCGGCACACGAAGCCGGGCTGTCGGGTCGCATAGCTGAGCGGATAGCCGGCGTCACTGAGCAACGCGGCGGCGGACTTGCCCCCACCACCGGCGTCACAAGACGTTTGGAGTCCGCCGCCGAGCTCTCGGAAGTCCACGACCACGCTGACCCCGGCTCCCGGGCCGCAGGTGTCGGCCACAGCCGGGGCCGGCGTCGAGGCCACGGCAAGGCCGGCCGCCACGAGGCCCACGAGGGACATCGCGACGGCACGGCCGACGACTCGCATCATTCAGTGCTCTCTTGCCTGGATCCCTCAGCGCAGGGTGCGCTGGGGCAGCACCACGAACTTCGAGGTGCCGTTGCGCAGGTCGCGGAATTCACCCACGACCTTCACCTTGGCCTTCTTCTTCGTGGAGAGCTTCTTGGTGATCTTGAACTTGGCCACGAACTTGCCCCCCGAGGTGGACATGCCCTTGGCAACACGCTTGCCGTTGACCCGGACGATGACGTGCTCGTTGGCGGCAAGTCCCTTGACCACGATCCGCTGCTTCTGCCCCTTGCGGACCTTCTTCTTCGCGACCACGGGCTTGATGACCAGCTTGTCGAGCGCCTTGATCGTCAAGGCGGACTCGCCGCCGGCCCAGGCAGCCTTGTAGACCGTGGATGCCGTACCGGCGGGAACCTTGACGGAAGTCGCAGCGGTGGTGCCGACGGCCTTGACCGCCGTGGCGACACCCGTGGCGTCGGTCAGGCACACGTTGTCCCCGGCGGTGACGCCGGTCAGGGCGAGGGTCTGGCTGCTGCCGGCGCGCACGTAACCGACCGGGCCGGTCCAGGGACCGGCGGTCTTGCTCAGGGTCGCGGTGAGGCCGAGCGCCGACTGGGTCGTCGCACGACGCCACTGGTCCTGATCGGCAACGGCGATGCCGCCGGACTCGGCCATGGTCAGCGCCGCCTTGTCGTAGGCCACCGCACCTGCCTCAGTGGCCAGCGCACCCGGCGCTCCGGGCGGCACCTGGAGGTCCCGCACCCAGTTGGCCGCGCGGCCGGCGGCCACACACTCACCCTGGCTCGCGAGCACCGCAGCGGCAAGTCCCGTGCTGTTGCTGTTGGCGGCCTCCGTGGTGGTGCCGCCGCCGAACGAGCCGTCCGCTCCCTGGCTGGCCTTGAGCCACGCTACGGACTTGGCGATCGCGGCGGTCACCTTGGCGTTGGTGCTCTTGAGCGCGATGAGATCCTGCACGGCGATGGCCGTCGCGTCGGTGTCGGGCTCACTGCCAACCGCCCCGTCGACACAGTCCTGACCGGCCGCGGCCTTGTCGGCGGAGAAGTTGAGCCGGAAGTAGCCGGCGGCGCACTGCTGCCTGAGCAGGAAGTCGACGCTGGCCGCAGCCTCGGCAGAACCGGCGGTCGAGAGCGCCCGGACGGCGTAGGCCTGCCCGAAGACGTTGGCGTCGCCGAAGGAGTCGTTGGTGTTCTCCACCCGACCGGCGATCGGCGCGGCGTCAGCGACCTGCTGCTCGAGCAGGGCGACGAGGTTCTCTCCGCCAAATGCCTTCGGGTCCTGCTTCGCAGTCGTCGCGAGCACGGCGGCCTTGGCGAGCGAGCCGCCGTAGGTCGTGACGATCCCGCCGAACTCCGAGGTGTACCACTCAGACTTGGCACGAGGCGCAACGGCGTTCGCGATCTGGGTCACCGTTGCGTCCGCGCCGCCGACTGCAGCGAGGGCCAGTGCCACATCGGCCGACAGGCCGAGGTCGTCGAAGTCGTACTGGTTGTTGTGCACCAGACCGTTGGTCAGCTGCGAGGCCAGCCAGCCGCCCGCGGCCGGAGCCGGGTCGACCGCGTTGGCGGGAGGGGTGGTGAAGCCGAGGCCGGCGACGACCAGCGACGTGGTCGCCAGCGCGGCGGCGCTCCGGCGGCCCCAGGTGGAGGAGAGGTGGGTCATGGGTGTGCGTGTCCTTCCCGCTGTACGGGAAGGCGCTCGGGGCGTCGACCCGCTGGTTCCGCGCAGCGTGATGTCGGGTGCTCGCACGGGGCGGTCCGGCTCGCGTCCGCCCTCCCTCGAGTGGGGCGAAACGCCTACGGTTGCGGGTCAGCGCCGGGTTTCGACCGGCTTCCCCACGTGCTCGCAATTGATGTTGTCCGGGGCGAACACTACCGCCAGTTGCTCAGGTCAGCTTCTCCAGGATCAGCTCGCGAACCCGGCCGGCGTCGGCCTGTCCGCGCATCTCCTTCATCACCGCTCCGATGAGTGCACCGGCGGCCGCGACCTTGCCGTCGCGGATCTTGTCCGCGACGTCCGGGTTGGCGGCGATCGCGGCGTCGACGGCGGAGCTCAGGGCACCCTCGTCCGACACGATCGCGAGGCCGCGGGCGGCCACGATCTCTGCGGGCGTGCCCTCGGCGGCGTACAGGCCCTCGAAGACCTGTCGGGCCAGCTTGTCGTTGAGCGCACCGTCGTCGATCAGCTTCTGTACGGCGACGACGTCGGCCGGCGTCACGCCGAGCTCGGCGATGTCGGCGCCGGTGTCGTTGGCGCGGCGGGCGAGCTCGGAGAGCCACCACTTGCGCGCGACCTGCGGGGTGGCGCCGGCGACGATGGTCTCCTCCACCAGGCCGAACGCGCCGGCCCCGATGGTGTCGCGCATCTCGAGGTCGGAGAACCCCCACTCGCCCTGGAGGCGGGCGCGCTTGACGGTCGGGTTCTCCGGCAGCGTGAGACGGAGCTCGTCGACCCACTCACGGCTGGGCGCGACCGGGACGAGGTCGGGCTCGGGGAAGTAGCGGTAGTCCTCGGCGTCGGACTTCTCGCGGCCACTCGTGGTGACCCCGGTGTCCTCGTGCCAATGGCGCGTCTCCTGCAGGATCGAGCCGCCACCGTCGAGGATCGCGGCGTGCCGCTGCATCTCATAGCGCACGGCCCGCTCGACCGAGCGCAGCGAGTTGACGTTCTTGGTCTCGGTGCGGGTGCCGAGGGCGCCGGTCCCGATCGGGGCGAGCGAGAGGTTGACGTCGGCGCGGATCGAGCCCTGGTCCATGCGGGCGTCCGAGACACCGAGGGCGACGATCAGCTCGCGGAGCTGGGCGACGTAGGCCTTGGCGACGGCCGGCGCGGACGCGCGCGTGCCCATGATCGGACGGGTGACGATCTCGATCAGGGGGATGCCGGCCCGGTTGTAGTCGACCAGCGAGTAGTCGGCCCCGTGGATGCGGCCGGTGGCGCCGCCGACGTGCAGCGACTTGCCGGTGTCCTCCTCCATGTGGGCGCGCTCGATCTCGACCCGCACGACCTCGAATTCACCCGGGCCGCCGCTTTCACTGGGCACAGTGACGTCCATGAAGCCGTCGAAGGCGATCGGTTCGTCGTACTGCGAGGTCTGGAAGTTCTTCGGCATGTCCGGGTAGAAGTAGTTCTTCCGGGCGAAGCGGCACCACTCGGCGATCTCGCAGTTGAGCGCGAGACCGATCCGCATGGCCGACTCGACAGCGACGCGGTTGACGACGGGCATGGCGCCGGGCAGGCCCAGGCAGGTCGGGCAGGTCTGCGTGTTGGGCTCGGCGCCGAACTCGGTCGGGCAGCCGCAGAACATCTTCGAGTTGGTGTTCAGCTCGACGTGGACCTCGAGGCCCATCGCCGGGTCGAACTTCGCGAGCGACTCCTCGAAGGTGAGCAGTGCGTCGGTCATGAGGTGGCTCCTTCGAGAGCGGGGGCCTGGTCGAGCAGCGGCGCGCCCCACTGCTGGGCGAGCAGCGACTCGAGCGCGGCGCCGACGCGGTAGAGACGCTCGTCCTCGAGCGCGGGGGCGAGGATCTGGAAGCCGGCAGGCAGCCCGTCCTCGTCGGCCAGGCCGCTCGGGACCGAGATGCCGGGCACACCGGCGAGGTTGGCCGGGATGGTCGCGAGGTCGTTGAGGTACATCGCGATCGGGTCGTCGAGCTTCTCGCCCAGCTTGAAGGCCGTGGTCGGGGCGGTCGGCGAGACGAGCACGTCGACCTGCTCGAAGGCGGCCTCGAAGTCGCGGCTGATCAGCGTCCGCACCTTCTGGGCCTGGCCGTAGTAGGCGTCGTAGTAGCCGCTCGACAGGGCGTAGGTGCCGAGGATGATCCGGCGCTTCACCTCGTCGCCGAACCCGGCGTCGCGGCTGGCGCGCATGACGTCCTCGGCGCTCGGGTCGCCGTCGGGGACGACGCGCAGGCCGTAGCGCATGGCGTCGAACTTGGCGAGGTTGGAGGACGCCTCCGCCGGCAGGATGAGGTAGTAGGCCGCCATGGCGTGCACGAAGCTCGGGCAGGAGACCTCGACGACCTCGGCACCGGCCTTGACCAGCAGGTCGACCGACTCCTGGAAGCGGGCCATCACGCCGTCCTGCCAACCGTCCCCGGCCAGCTCGGTGATGACGCCGATCTTCACGCCGGTCATGTCGCCGGCCGCACCCGCCCTGGCGGCGTCGGTGAACGACGGCCACGGCTGGTCGATGGAGGTGCTGTCGCGCGGGTCGTGCCCGCCGATGATGTCGTGCAGCAGCGCCGAGTCGAGGACGGTCCGGGTGACCGGGCCGGCCTGGTCCAGGCTGTTGGCGAGCGCGACGAGGCCGTAGCGGGACACTCCGCCGTACGTCGGCTTCACGCCGACCGTGCCGGTGACCGCGCCGGGCTGTCGGATCGAGCCGCCCGTGTCGGTACCGATGGCGAGCGGCGCCTCGAAGGCAGCCACGGCCGCGGCCGAGCCGCCGCCCGAGCCGCCGGGGATCCGGTCGAGGTCCCAGGGGTTGTGCGTGGGGCCGTAGGCCGAGTGCTCGGTGGAGGAGCCCATGGCGAACTCGTCCATGTTGGTCTTGCCGAGGATCGGCAGGCCGGCGGCCTTGAGCTTCGCGACGACGGTCGCGTCGTACGGCGGGATCCAGCCCTCGAGGATCTTCGACCCGCACGTCGTGGGCAGGCCCTCGGTGGCGAGCACGTCCTTGACCGCGATCGGCACGCCGTCGAGCGGGCCCAGCGTCTCGCCGGCCGCGCGGCGGGCGTCGGAGGCGGCAGCCTGCGCGAGCGCGCCCTCGCGGTCGATGTGCAAGAAGGCGTGCACGGCGCCGTCGACGGCGTCGATGCGGTCGAGGTGGAGCTCGGTGAGCTCGACGCTGGTGACGCTGCCGTCGGCGAGCGCCTGCGCCATCTCGGCGGCGGTGGAGCGGATCGTGATCGTCACTGCTCGTCCCCCAGGATCCGCGGGACGGAGAAGCGCTGCTGGTCGACCGCGGGGGCCATGGCAAGCGCCTGCTCGGCGGTCAGGCCGGGCGTCACGACGTCGTCGCGGAAGACGTTGGTCAGCGGCAGCGCGTGCGACGTGGGATGCACGTCGTCCCCGGCCACGCCGTTGATGGAGGCGACGGATTCGAGGATCACGCTCAGCTGGGGGGCGAGGTGATCGAGCTCGGCGTCGTCGAGGTCGATGCGGGCGAGGTTCGCGAGGTGCGCGACCTCGTCTCTGGTGATCTCGGGCATGGACCGAATCCTAGGTGCGCCCAACCGATGCGGCGTACACGGCGTCTGTTGGGGTGACAATCAATGAGGCATTCGAGGGGGACTGATGGCTCGACAACCCGGTGGCACACACGATGGTGAGTTCACAGAATTCGTGCAGGCCAGCTGGCCGGCGCTCTACCGCACCGCCTACCTGTTGCTCGGCGACCGCGAGCTGGCCGAGGACCTGGCGCAGACCGCCCTCGCCAAGACGTACGCCGCGTGGTCGCGGATCGACGACCGGGCCGCCGCCCCGGCGTACGCCAGACGCACGCTGGTCAACACCGCAGCGTCGTGGTTCCGCAAGAAGGGGTGGCGCAATGAGCTGCCCACCTCATCGATGCCCGAACAGTCCTGTGCGGCCGACCCGAGCACCCGGCCGGCCGTCATCGACGCGCTCGGCCAGCTGCCGCCGCGGCAACGCGCGGTCGTCGTCCTCCGCTACTACGAAGACCTTTCCGTGGCCGAGACCGCCGATGCCCTCGGCTGCTCGACCGGGACCGTCAAGAGCCAGACCTTCGAGGCCTTCGCCAAGCTGCGCGTGCTGCTGGGCGATGCCGTGATCCCCGCGACCCTGGGAGCCCACCGTGACTGAACGACTTTCCGCCCTCCTCCGCGAGGAAGCGGCCGCCCTCGCCGTACCCCCTGTCGACCAGGCGGCCATTCTCAGCCGGGGTCGCCAGGCTCGGACTCGCCGACCAGCCACGATGTTCCTCGCCGCCGCGGCCGTCCTGGCCGTCGTCGGCACGGGCACTGCACTCGCCCTCAACGGTTCCGGCTCTCCCGACCGCGACGGCATGGGCACGGACTCCGTCGCATCGCAAGGCCCTTCGCGGGGCGTCCTGGCGTACGGCGCAGGCTCGACGGTCGTCGTCGACGGCACGACCGCAGCGATCCCGGACACCCTGCACTCGCTGCACTACACGTCGGTCGGCGTGCTGACCCGCAGCAATCCCCACGACGGTGCGTCCGACGGCTCGGGTCCCGAGAGCCTGACGCTGGTCGCCGGTGACGGGACCACCACCGACCTCGGCACGATCCCGGACGGGGTCGGTCCCGCCACGGATCCCGACGAGCCCGTCTAC
The DNA here is from genome assembly GCA_039914485.1 of Nocardioides sp. Classification (GTDB taxonomy): domain Bacteria; phylum Actinomycetota; class Actinomycetes; order Propionibacteriales; family Nocardioidaceae; genus Nocardioides. Next base: position 1,772 of record JBDSPC010000061.1, on the reverse strand, counting down.
GCGTTGGCCGAGAAGTCGGGCGACGGCTTCCGTGCGGTGATCCGCGACGCCACCACCGGCGACGAGGTGGGCAGCGCCCCGCTCCCCGACCTGCCGATGAGCTACTGGGACGTCCCGCCGCTCGCACTGGACGGCGACGTCGTCTACGCCGGCTTCGCGGAAGAGGCCTACGCGGTCAACTGGCGCACGGGCGAGATGCAACCCGCGGCCGGCGTCGACGGTGGGATCCCCGAGGTCCGGGGCGGGTTCGCGATCGCCTCCGGCGAGAAGCTCGTTGATGGCCGCCTCGACCTGGTCCTGTCGGTCGTCGACGCAACCACCGGCGCCAGCGCCCTCGTCGTGCCACTGGAGGAAGGTGAGTACGGCAACAGCAGCCTCTCCCCCGACGGGAGGTACCTCCGCTTCACCCGGGAGGGGATGAGCGGTGGGCTGGCCCCGCCCGACGGCGTCGACATCTACGACATCGCAACGCAGGAGCGAGTGCAGATCCCCGGCGACCCCTACAACTGGGGCTGGACCTCCGGGGGCGATCCCTTCCGGGCCGAGGGGGCGTCACTCGACATCTGCGACCCACTCACCGGCACGTGCGCAACCGAGACCGGCCCGGAGATCGGGAGCAACGTGAGGCTCGCTGGGAATCCGTACGAGAGCTGAGACGACAGCACAGCGGCGGTGGCGACCCCCGTGGGTTGCCACCGCCGCTGTGCGCCGTCCGGATGGAGACTCAGCAGCTCTTGCGCCGCTCGATCAGCTTGCACTTGTCCTTGCCGCCCTTGCCGAAGCCGAGGTCGAAGCCCTTGCCGCCGATCAGCAGGTCCTTCTCGTTGGAGCCGGTGATGACGTCGGCGCCGCCGCGGGCCTTGATGATCGCGCGGAAGTCCGGGTGGGCGTCGATGACCTCGCCCTTGTCGGTGCCCTTGTAGATCGTCTTCGCGTTGCCGGGCAGCGAGACCTCGGTGAAGCTCTGGACCTTGCCGCTCACCGCAACCGGCAGCAGCTTGGTCACCTTGGTGACGCCCTTGCGCTGGTCGATGCGCACGGTCGGGAAGACGACCGGGTTGGCGTAGGCCACCATCCGGAGCTTGTCCTGGCCGCCGTTGCCGACCACCTTGAACCCGGACTCGCTCGGCACCGGAACGGTGACCGTGTCGCCGCCGGAGCCGCCCTTGATCAGCTTCGAGTTGTTCGAGGTCGAGGTGATGGCATCGGGGCCGGGGCCACCGATCAGGGAGTCGTAGCCGGCGAGGCTGACGATCTTGTCGTCGCCGGAGCCGCCGTCCACCAGGTCGTTGCCGGCGCTGTCGTTGCCGTCGGGCGTGATCACGTCGTCGCCGTCCTGGCCGAAGAGCTGGTCGTCGCCGGCCATGCCGTACAGCCGGTCGGACTTGTAGGTGCCACGGATGATGTCGTTGAACGGCGTGCCGATGAAGCCGATCGGCGAGCCGGCGGCGATCACGATGGTGTCGGTGCCATCGGCACTGACGACGGCGGGTACGGCGCGGAGGTCGACCACCGCAGGTGCCGGAGCGCCGAAGTAGCTGATGGTGTCCTGCTCGACCTCGACGCCGGCCGAGACCGGCCGCGCGTCGTAGCCGGGGTCGACGTAGTCGTTGCCGGCGCCGGGGATGATCGTGTCGCCCTCCCGGTGGAACCGGCCGAACGCGTCGGTGCGGTAGTTGTCGAGCTCGCCGTAGATCGTGTCGTCATCGGGCCCGCCCGAGATCCGGTCGGCACCACCGCCCGCGCAGATCAGGTCGTTGCCGCCGAGTCCC
>JBDSPC010000404.1:0-6387 GCA_039914485.1 Nocardioides sp. | reverse complement strand
CGGAAGACCAGGGCACCGGTCCCGTCGAGCACGTAGGCGCCCGTCGGGGCCGCCGTGTCGATCCGCTCGACCCCTGGCGAGGTCTCCTTGATGATCATCTGCGACCACAGGTCGACCGTCGCGAGCTCCTGCCAACGCGCGTTGATCTCCTCGACGTCGAGGTCGAATTCGATGTCGAGGAACTCCAGCAGGTGAAATAGGAACAGCGGGACGTCGGCGTACGCGCCCGCAGTGACATTGGTGATCGACGACGCGCCACTGATCCGCGGGTTCAGCTCGCCGAGGTAGACCTCCTCGGTGTCGACGTCGACGAGCACGTCCACCTCGAAGAATCCGCGGTAGCCCTCCTTGCCGAGGCGGTCACCCAGCCGGCGGACGAGGTCCGCCGCCCGCGTGCGGAGGTCCCCGGTGAGCACCTCGGGAAACATCTCGTTGCCGCACCAGCCGCCGCGGTACGGCGTGAGCTTCGCGTGGCCGGTCAGCTCGGACATGAACGGGCCGACGACGGTTCCGCTCGCCGTGAGCACCGCCTCAACCGCGACCGGGCGGTTGTTGATCCGCTTCATCACCTTGACCTCGGCGCCCACGATCTCCTTGTGGTGCTTCTTCCAGTCCGCCTCGGAGGCGATGAAGAAGGTGGTCCTCCCGGAGTCGCCGTACGCCGTCTGCACGACGAGGTCGTCGCCGAGACGCGCCTTGGCCGCAGCCTTCGCCAGGCCCTCGAAGTCGTCGACGGTGGTCATCACGTTCGGCACACTCGGCACACCAACCTCGTTGCCCAGGCGGGTCGTGACCATCTTCGAGTCGAGATGGTTGCGCAGCGCGGCCGGTGGCAGGATCAGGTCGTAGCCGAGCTCCTCGCAGATCCGCTCGGTCTCCTCGTCGAAGAACACCATCGCGATCTTCGGGCGAACGCCGGGCCTCGCACGGCCGGTGATGAAGGCCCGCACCTCGGAGTTCTCCAGCAGCCAGTTGTTGATGTGCTCCCCGCCCTCGAACTCCACGTAGGGCTTGTGGCTGGGCGTGAAGACCCGAGGGTGCGCACCGTCCCACGCGTCGTAATACGTGACGTAAGTGAAGTTACGAACCCAGCGGTCGAGCCCGAGCAGGTTGAAAGGGGTGGCGCCGAAGAAGTAGATCGGCACGTCGTTGGTCCGAAAGAAGTGACGCACCTCCGACATGTTCCGAAGCGGGCCCCGGGAACCTGAGACCGGTGCCGCCGGGCCGAACGCCGCGTCGGTCGCCATGGTCGTCACCGGTTCCGGGCCGATCGGGAGAGCGACGATCGCGGGGATCGTCGGCCCGGCCGTCTGGCGCGCGCGAGGCTTGACCGCTTTCTTGGCCGCCCTCGTGGTCGTCGTCTTGCGCGGGTTTGCTTTCGCGGCACCCGTGGGTGGAGTGGTCACTGCGGTCCCTTCAATCAACGGACGGCCTGGGTGCGGATGAGCTTCTTGTTGACGAACTCGTCCATGCCGAAGTGGCCGAGCTCCCGGCCGAAGCCAGATCGCTTGACACCTCCGAAGGGAAGCTCTGCCGCGTCGAGCATGACGCCGTTGATGAACACCATGCCGGCGTCGATCTGATCCGCCACGCGCTTCGCCTGCTCCGTGTCGGTGGTGAACAGGTAGGCGCCCAACCCGTATGGCGTGTCGTTGGCCAGCTCGACGGCCTCGGCCTCCGAGGAAGCCCGAAAGACCATGGCGACCGGGCCGAAGAGCTCCTGGGAGAACACGTCCTGGTCGCGGGTGACACTGGTCAGCACGCCGGGCGGGAAGAACGCGCCGTCGCGCTCCCCGGTGGTGCGCAGAACGGCGCCCTGGACCACAGCGCGGTCCACCTGCCCCTGGAGCCCTTGGGCGGCACGGACCGACGACATCGGCGCGATGCCATCGGCCGCCGCGAGCATCGAGTTGGTGAATCGGTCGAGGAATGCCTCGTAGAGCTCGTCGACCACGATGAAGCGCTTCGGGGCGTTGCAGACCTGACCGACGTTGTCCAGGCGTGCTGCCACCGCAGCCTCCACGACTGCGTCGAGGTCGACGGTGCTGAGCAGCACGAACGGGTCGGAGCCGCCCAACTCGAGCACGACCTTCTTGAGGTTGCGACCAGCGATCTCGGCGACCGCCGCTCCGGCCCGCTCGGAGCCTGTGAGCGACACCCCGGCGATGCGCGGGTCGGCAATCATCTCCGCAACCTGGTTGACGGTCGCGTTGACCGCGACGTACGCCCCCAGAGGGAACCCGGCCTCGGCAAAGATCCCGTGTAGCGCGGCCGCCGATTCGGGGCACTGGGGAGCGTGCTTGAGGACGATCGAGTTGCCGATGGCCAGGTTGGGGGCCGCGAAGCGGGCCACCTGGTAGTAGGGGAAGTTCCAGGGCATGATGCCGAGCAGCGCCCCCACGGGGCTGCGGCGGATCACTGCCGTGCCGCTTCCCTGGATGAGCGGCACCTGCTCGTCGCCAAGTAGGCGCACCGCGTTGTCGGCGTAGAACTCATAGATCTCGCGGCAGAAGTCGACCTCGCCGAGGGCCTCCTCCAAGGGCTTGCCCATCTCTCGGCCAATGGCGGCAGCCAGATAGTCGCGTCGCTCACCATGGAGCTCGGCCACTCGCCGGAGCAGCGCGGCGCGCTCTGCGGGACTCGATGCTCGACCCCATGCCTCGCACGCTGACGCGGCCGCGTCGAGCCCCGCGTCGATATCGGCGTGAGAAGCCTGTGGGAACGTCGCTATCCGCTCGCCGGTCGCGGGATCAATGACGGCGTAGTCGTCGATGAGCGCGTGTTCGTCCACGGTGTTGTCTCCTCCGTACGTGGGGTGGTCCTGGGTCGAACGGTCGGCCTACTTGAGAGGCTCGTCGTCTCGGAATCGCCGCAACACGTTCGTGGTCAAACGAGCGATGTTGTTGTCGTATCCGTTGTGTGAGAGCGACCCGGTCCACGCGATCGAGCCGACCGAGAAGAAGCCACCGCCACCGTCGAGGGACGCGTAGACAACGTCCGAGCGCACCGACGGCTGCTCCGTGCCTCCCAGCCCGGGGAGCTGTTCGTAGAGCTCCTCGGCAACCAGGAGGTAGGTGTCGGACAGGGGACCGGAGGTGGCCACCACCAGGGTGTCAGGGGGCGTTCCGAGGCTTGGGTTGTAGAAGTCGATCTCGGACCCCGCTGCGCCTCCGCCGATGATGCCGAAGTCTCCGAGGAGCTCCTCGGCCCCGATGTCCTCGAAGATGAAGGCGGCGCGCGCGTCGAAGCTGTCCTCGAGCCGCTGGTAGTACGTGCAGCGGTCAAAGCCTTGCGCGGACATGCCGACACCGACCAGACGCTCCGGCGCCTTGCCCTTGTTGCGCCACAGACCGGCGGACTCACCCGAGGTGGTGTGGCGTCGCTCCGCGAAGGGTGACTGGTGAGGCCGGGTGCCGCCGTCGGCGCGCCGTACTTCGACGATGTGTCGGTTCTCCGGGTCGAACGACGTCGTGGCGTAGAACCCATTGCCACCGAGATACATCAGCCGGCCGCCGGCAGCCGTGAACTGCGCGAGCGCGTCGAGCTCCCCGCGGGTCATGTACTCCGGGTGACTGCCCGTGATGATCACCCGATAGCGCGAGATGAGGTCGTAGCCCTCGAGGTCCAGTGTCTCGTCGGTGATCGCGTCGAACTCGCAGTCGACCTCCTCGAGCCAGTGCGCGATGCACAGGTCCGCGGGCAGACCCCACGGCCCCTCGCTCATGAACGACGCCCGGTATCGGGGCTGCATGGTGATGAGCGGGCGACGAGCGGTGCTGAAGATGACGCCCGAGCCGTCGTTGTGGATCTCGTAGCAGGAGCGGCCGAACTCAGGATGGTCCTGGAGGTCCAGGTCCTCGGAGTGGACGATGGGGGTGTGGCCCAGCAGCATCTCCATGCTGTCGGCCTCGAACGCGATCCGGTCGTTTGCATATGCCAGGTAGCTGCCGGTGGGAAACAGCACGGCGACGTCGCGCGCACGCACGCCGGGCCCGACGAAGAACGGCACGTGGTGGTCCCTGCCCTCGGCGGTGAGCCGGAAGGCGTACACCCCGCTGGCGAGGTCCTCGGGCACGTCGAACGTGAGAGCCACCGGCCAGTCGGCGTCGGCAATGTCGTCGTCATGGAAGTGGATGGCATCGTACTCGTCCGGGGCATCCCGGAAGTCCTCGACACGGCCCTCGAACGTGGGACCGGTGACACCGCGGACCGGGCCGTTCACACAGTGACCGTCCAGACGATTCGGCGACTCGTCGACGACGGCGGACAGCAGCAGCCTGTCGGGCCGCTCGCTGCGGCCGAAGTGCCAGCGCGCGACCGTCTCGAGGCCGTCTTCGATACGTCGGTGAAGCCGGATGCCGCCGATCTTGCCGTTGAAGGCCGATGTGGCGACGAGCCGTGAGTCCGTGAGGGCGGCGAGCGCCCCGATGCGGAAGGGCATCTCCGATGCCGTCCAAGCGCCCTCGGTCCGCGCCGCCGCCGACTCTGGCGACAGGCGCGCGGCAGCAGGAGCGACCAGGTCCATCGCGTGCTTCAGCGGCGTGCAGGTCAGGGCGACCTTCCCGCCTTCGGTCGGGACCTTGAGGACGAGTTCGTACCAGTGATGGGCGGTCAGCGCGGTGTCCAGCTGGACCGTGCGCGGCTGTCCCGCCTCGCTCCAGACGAACATGGGTCGGCCATCGTCGAGCGTGAGGGCCCAGCCCGTCGAAGTCGCGGCGTCCCATGTCCCCAACACGGTCTGGTGCTCACCATGGAACGCCACGGAGCTGTGGCTGATCCGGTAGGCGCCCAGGGTCCCGCTGCGATCGTCACGCGGGAGCGTCGGGAAGATGGCTGCGCGCACCTCAAAGCCCGCCGGGTCCCTCAGCAGCCCGGCCGAGTCGCTCACCTCGACGAACGAGCCCGGCCGGCACTCGTAATGCTTCCCGGGGTAGATCCCGTCGACCGCGGTGGGTACGACGGTCTCCTGGAAGCCAGGGCCGGCGGAGCCGTCGAAGCCATGGCGCAACTGGACCACGGTGGCGGCGTACGACTCGGCCTCCTCGCAGCTCACGTGGAGCGTGAGCTGCTCACCCGGTCGCGCAGACAGTCGGTCGGTGTACCCATACACCTTCTGGTTGGCACTGGTCGGCGCGCTCATGATCCCGATCCCTTTCGTAGTGGCAGTTCGCGAACGGCGTTCGTCTCGAGGTACTCCGACTTTCGTTCGTGGAAGACCGCCCTCATCGCGTCCTCGTAGTCGCCGTACGCGTCGGGGTGCACGACGAGGTTCCCGGGAGCCCCGTGGGTGACCCGAGCCAGGCACCAAGGCCCATCGGGGCCGGTGGCGTAGATCAGGTGCTTGCCTTGGATCGGCTGGCTGCGGAGGATCCGCAACACTCGGTTCGCGCCGTCCTCCAAGATCCACAGGGGGTCGGCGTCATGGAGTGCGACGACCTCTTCAGTGAACTCTGCTCGAAGACGGGCCAAGCTGCGCTGGGCGAAGACCTCGAGCAGCTCCGCGATTCTGTCGGACGCCGTACGCGTCATTGGAGACTCCTGTTGCTGGTTGGACGGCCGCGAGGTCGTCAGGGTGCGGTCTGAAGTCGGCAGTCCGGCCGAGTCAGAGGTCCGACTGCTCCATCGAACGGCCAGACGCCTTGAAGTACGCCGCCACCGCAAGTCCGACGGCCAGCCAGCAGATGCCCAGGATCTTCGCGTGGGGATTGGCGCTCCACAGGGCGAAGAGCAAGATCGCGGTCCCGACGATGGGCGAGATCAGGTGCAGGAAGTAGCGTCGGCTCTTCTGCCGGACGACGAAGTGATTGACCACAGCGACGTTCAACAAGATGTAGGCCGTGAGGGCGCCGAACGTGACGAGGGTGATCAGTAGGCCCGCTTGTTCAACACCGAGGACGCCCACCCCGATCGAGAGCACCGCGATGAACATCATTGCGTTCCTGGGCACCTGACGGTCGCTGACTTTGGCGAGGAACCGCGGCAACTGGCCGTCGCGGGCCATGCTGAACACGAGTCTGGACGAGGTCGCGTTGGATGCAATCGCGTTGGCGAAGAGGGCGATGAGGGCGTTGGTCAGCAGCACGACGGTGCCGAACCACGTCGCCATGGAGTTACTCACGATGTCGTAGAAGGCGTTGTTGGTCGCATCACCGTCAGCGAAGGTGGTGCCCGTCGGCACAAGCACGGCGGCAAGGCAGACCTGAAGGACGAACAAGACACCGACGCACCACATCACGATGATCGTCGCGCGAGCCACGGTGGCTCCACCGTGCTCAGCTTCCTCGTTGAGCGTGGAGATCGCATCGAAACCAACGAAGCTCAACGCCGCCACCGGGACCGCCGACGCCACCAGACCCCAGGAGGACGCTGAGGATGGGATCAGAACGT
>JBDSPC010000394.1:0-4560 GCA_039914485.1 Nocardioides sp. | reverse complement strand
CTATCGACTACCAATGAATAGGCGAAAGCCGGTGGTCACGCGCGCGCCCGTGCCTCCGAGCGTCCGTGCGGTCAGTCGTCCTCGAGCCGGAAGCCGACCTTCATGCCGACCTGGAAGTGCTCGACCTCGCCGTCCTTGGCCTGTCCGCGGATCTGGGTGATCTCAAACCAGTCGATGTGGCGCAGGGTCTTGCCGGCTCGCTCGATGCCGTTGCGGACTGCCTGGTCGATGCCGTCCGGGGACGTGCCGACGATCTCGCTGACGCGGTAGGTGCGGTTGGACATGGGGGCTCCTCAAGTCGGCGGATGGGCGGGCTCGCGGTCGAACATGCTGGCCCGTGTCGGCCGAGCCTAGCGACGTACAGTGAGGTCATGGCCTCACGGGACTCGCATTCGGTACGCATCACCACTGCGGCCACGAGTCACGCCGACGACATCGCCGGCCGGCAGCGCCGCTACCTCATCTCGATGGCCGTCCGGACCGCGTGCGTGATCGGCGCAGTCGCCGTCGGACCCGGCCTGCTGCGCTGGGTCCTGGTCGCCGGAGCGGTGCTGTTGCCCTACGTCGCCGTCGTGTTCGCCAACGCCGGAAACCAGAAGGACGACGGCTTCGACCTCCGCGACAACCCGGGGCGCCGCGAGCTCGAATGAGCCGCAACTCACCAGTCACGACATGTTGGTTTTCGGCGTTCTGTCATGCAAGAATCAACTTGCGACCCCAGCATCCCCCGTCTGTGGTCGCACATCGGTGCCGGACGGCTTCCCCCGTGGCTGTCCGGCACCGGCCTATTTGCGGACATGGTGAGGTGAACCCGTGACCACCCCGGAAGAGCCCGACATCTGTTCGGCCAAGGGCTGCCAGGCACCCGCCGCGTGGGCGCTGCTGTGGAACAACCCCAAGCTGCACACGCCCGACCGCCGCAAGACGTGGCTGGCCTGCGACGAGCACCGTCAGTCGCTCAGCGACTTCCTCGGCGCGCGCAACTTCCTCAAGGACGTCGTCGCGCACACGCACGGGCTCGACCAGTCCAGCTGAACGCAGTTTCGACTGCTCAGCCGCTGAACCCACCAGTTCCAGCCCCGGCTCAGCCGCCCGCCCCTCGCCGCCCCTTGCCGCTGTCTCTTGGACCTGAGTCCCCGGGAGACTCAGGTCCAAGAGTGAGTGTCGGTGGCTCCTGCTCTGATGGCTCAACGAAGCGATGAGCAGGGATCGGGGGAGATCGATGGAGACCAAGCAGGAGCTGGGTTCACCGGCGCTCGAGATGGAGATCTCGGGGATGATTCGGCGTGTGCGGCGCTCGGCGAAGTGGTCACAGCGGGAGCTGGCACACGAGCTGGGGGTGTCGCAGTCGGCGGTGGCCAAGTGGGAGACCGGGCGCACGACGCCCACGGCACGGATGCTGGCCCGTGTGCTAGATCTGGCGAAGCTGAGCCTGGCCGCCGTGAGGCAGGGAGTGACTCAAGGCGACGAGCGATCCGGGGCGATCGTGGCGCCGATGAAGGTGGAGACGGCCAGGGACGCGGCTGATCGTCGCTATCCAGCACACACCTTCGTGTGGGCCGAGGGGTGGTGGGCGCCGGAGCGCTCCGAGATGACTGCCTGGTGGGACCAGATCCTGAGTCGCTCGAAGGACCTCGACCTGCCGAGGGTGCGCTACAGCAGGCATTGGGGCGCGCGGCGCCGGCCGACGAGCGCGGACGTGGCGGACCATCCCACCTGGCGCGAGTTGGTGGCAGAGGCCAAGGAGGGCTGGCAGCCACGACGGCTGGCGCCGGTGCGGATTCCAGAGTGGGCGTTCGCCGACACACCGAAGTCGCGGAACAGACGGCGTGAGGACTTCTTCTCGCTGGCACGCCAGCCGGTGCCTCGCGAGTGACCAGCTGAGTGAATCCCCCGCGAATCGACTGCCTCTGCTACCCGCCGATCGCGGACATCGGCCGATCGGGCTGCAGGAACGACTCGTCGTCGATGCCGTGGCCCGCGCGCTTGCCGGCCATCGCGGTGACCCAGCGGTCGGCGAGGTCGTCGTCGGTGGCGCCGGCTCGCATCGCCGTACGAAGGTCGGACTCCTCGCGGGCGAACAGACAGTTGCGGATCTGGCCGTCGGCGGTGAGCCGCACGCGGTCGCAGTCTCCGCAGAAGGGACGGGTGACCGAGGCGATGATGCCGACCGTGGCCGGGCCGCCGTCGACGTCGAAGAGCTCGGCCGGGTCGCTGCCCCGCGGCTCGCCGTGCGGCGTCAGCGTGAAGTCGGCATTGAGCCGCTCGAAGATCTCGTCGGCGGTGATCATCTCGGCACGGCTCCAGCCGTGCTGGGCATCGAGCGGCATCTGCTCGATGAAACGCAGGTCGTAGGAGTGGTCCAGCGCCCACTGCAGCAGCTCGCTGGCCTGGTCGTCGTTGGTGCCGCGGAGCAGGACCGCGTTGATCTTCAACGGCGCCAGTCCGGCCTCGCGGGCGGCTGCCAGGCCGGCGATGACGTCCTTGAGACGGTCACGCCGGGTGATCTCGTTGAAGGTCTCGGGGCGCACGGTGTCGAGCGACACGTTGATCCGGTCCAGGCCCGCCTCGCGAAGTGCACCAGCCATGCGCGACAGGCCGAGCGCGTTGGTGGTCAGCGAGGTCTCGACGCCGAGCTCGTGGGTGCGCCGCACGATGTCGACCAGCCCGCGGCGCACGAGCGGCTCGCCGCCGGTGAAGCGGACCTCGGCGATCCCGAGACGGCGTACGGCGATGGTGATCAGCCGCACGATCTCGTCATCGGTCAGGGTCTGGTCGTCGGGCAACCACTCGAGTCCCTCGGCGGGCATGCAGTAGGAACACCGCAGGTTGCAGCGATCGGTCAGGGAGACGCGCAGGTCCTTGGCGACACGGCCGTAGCGATCTGCGAGGGGAAGCATCTGGCCAGTCTAGGTGCGTGCTGGTCGCGAGGGCCCTGCAGCTAGCCTCTTCGGGTGAGAAGGTTCCGGTTCCTGCTGAGTCGTCGGTGGGTGATCTTCTTCATCACGGTCATCGCCCTGGCCTGGGTCGCGTGGCGACTCGGCGAGTGGCAGTTCCACCGTCTGGACGATCGCAAGGACCGCAACGCGATCATCGAGCGCAACGAGCAGCACCAGCCCGTCGCCGTCACGGACGTGATGGCGACCGACTCCTCGTTGAGCGCCGACGACGAGTGGAAGCGCGTCACGGCCACCGGCACCTACATCGTCGAGGACACCGTGGTCGTTCGCTATCGCACCCGCGAGGGCGCGGCCGGCGTCGATGTCGTCGTGCCGCTCGAGCTCGCGGACAGTTCGAGCGTGCTCGTGGACCGGGGCTGGTTCGCCACCGAGAACCGCGGGGCCTCCCCCGACGACGTGCCCGCTCCCCCGGCAGGCGAAGTCACCATCGAGGGCTGGGTGCGGCTCGACGCCCAGGGCGACAGCACGGTGGTCACCGACCAGTCCACCCGCTCGATCAACAGCGAAAAGATCGGCGAGGCGCTGGGTCGCGAGGTCGCCACGGGCTTCGTCGACCTGCGCTCGGAGTCGCCGTCACCCGACGTCGAGCTGCTCCCCGTGGAGCTGCCGGAGCTCGACAACGGGCCGCATTTCTTCTACGGCCTGCAGTGGTGGTTCTTCGGCCTCCTGGCGCTCTTCGGCTTCGGCTACCTCGTGTACGACGAAGCGCGAGGCGGCAGAGGCATGGTCCGCGGCAGCCGCCGGTAGGGCCGGTAGGGCCTAGTACACCTAGTCGCGGAACTGGGTGTCGTGCAGGGTGCGGTAGAGGCCGCCCTGCGCGATCAGCTCTGCGTGCGTGCCGCTCTGCACGACCCGTCCTCCGTCGAGGACCAGGATGAGATCGGCGTTGCGCACCGTGGACAGCCGGTGCGCGATGACCAGCGAGGTCCGCGAGGCGAGGGCCGCGTCGAGCGCCCGCTGGACGGCGGCCTCCGACTCGGAGTCGAGGTGGGCCGTGGCCTCGTCGAGCACCACGATCGAGGGTGCCTTGAGCAGCAGCCGGGCGGTCGCGAGCCGTTGGCGCTCGCCGCCGGAGAGGCGGTAGCCACGATCGCCCACGACGGTGTCGAGGCCATCGGGCAGCGACCGCACCAGCGTGGCGATCTGGGCGGCTTCCATCGACTGCCAGATCGCGGCCTCGTCGGCTTCGGGCCGGGCGTAGAGCAGGTTCGTGCGGATGGTGTCGTGGAACATGTGCGCGTCCTGGGTGACGTAGCCGACGACGTCCTCCAGCGACTCGAGCGTCACATCGCGGACGTCAAGACCTCCCACGCGTACGGCGCCCGCGGCCGCGTCATAGAGGCGCGCGACGAGGTGCGTGACGGTCGTCTTGCCCGCTCCCGACGGGCCGACCAGCGCGATCATCTGACCGGGTTCGGCACTGAAGGTGACGTCGTGCAGCACCTGCCCGCTCGGCCTGGACTCGACGCGCGCGACCTTCTCCAGCGACGCGAGTGACACGTCGTCGGCGCTCGGGTAGGTGAAGTCGACGTGGTCGAACTCCAACGACGCCGCGCTGCGGGGAAGCACCGCGGCATCCGGCTTCTCCTCGATCAGCGAT
>JBDSPC010000391.1:0-3740 GCA_039914485.1 Nocardioides sp. | reverse complement strand
TCGTCCGGGTGGCGGAATTGGCAGACGCGCTAGCTTGAGGTGCTAGTGCCCGTATTAGGGCGTGGGGGTTCAAGTCCCCCCTCGGACACTGAGAAGGCTCCGGCTCCACGGGGCCTTTTCTTCATTTTCCGGCCGTCACGAGCCCGTAAGGACTCGCCGCGCGAACCGGGCGCACGATGGAGGAGAGCCGAGGAGGCACTCCATGTCCATGTACTCCGTTTCCGTCCTGATGATCGGTCTGATCGTCGCCATCGTGCTGATCGGCGGCCTGTTCACCGCCATGCGCGTCTACGCCGGGCACGAGGTCGAGAGCGACCACCCTCGCCACCCTTGATCACGTCAGCGCTGCTCGCCGGACTGCGCCAGGCCTGAATCCTCAGAACCGCTGTGTGAGGGCCTTCCCGATCTCGAAGTGGCGGACCAGGAAGGCCCGCTCGTCCAGCCGCTTGCGACGCAGCCAGCCCGTCACCTCGTCGTTGCACTTGCTGGCGTTGCAGGAGCCGCACGCCGGCGCGATGTTGTCGAGCGTGTAGCGCCCACCGCGAGAGATCGCCAGGACGCAGTCCTTCTGCAGCGGCTTGTCGGTGGTTCCGCAGTAGGCGCAGCCGCCCCACGCCTCCTGCAGGGCGAACCACTCCGCGGCACTCAGATCGTGCTCCACGGCGGCCATCCGGCGCTTGCGCTTGCGGGCGGCCCTCGCCGTACGACTCCGGTTGACCGCCACGCGATCACCCTAGGTCCGGCGTGAACCTGATCACGCGCACGTCGCCGTACGAGCGTGGAAATCCCGACGTCGGCCGGGTCGGGATTCGACTTGCCGGCCACCTCGTGTTGTCGTGATGGGGCCGCTGGCTGCGCCCTCCACATCGCGAGGCGCCTCCCATCGTGAGGTGTTGTACGCCGCGGCCTCGACGCCTGCTCCGACGGCGTCGCGTCCGAGCGCCCCCGATGGCGCAGAGAACTTCGTGAGGTTTTGCTCATGCTTGCCACCAAGTCAACCGCTCTCCGCGGAGTCGCCGCCATGGCTACTTCCGCCCTTGCCTTCACACTCGTGCCCGGCGCTGCCGTGGCGCAGGAGTCGACCGACGGTCAGGCCGTGGTCCGGCTCAAGATCGCCACCCAGCCCGCCGTCGAGGTGGCCGTCGCGCCCCGCGTCTGGCCCAGCGACCTCGTGGAGGACCAGGCCGTCACCATCGACGACAACGACCTCGTCGAGGTCGTCCGCGACGGGCGCGAGGTCACCGGGGACAACAAGCGCGTGCGCGACGGCGACACGGTGCGCGTCGTGGCGGTCGAGAAGGACCGCAAGACGAAGACCCGCGTGGTTCCCGCCGATGTCGTCGAGGTGCCGACCACCAAGCTCGAGCCCGGCCACCGCAAGGTGGTCCGCGAGGGCGAGGCCGGACTCCGCGAGGTCGTCGCCGTGCGCACGCTGCACAACGGCGAACCGGTCAACTACCGCGTGGTCGACCGCACCCTGGTGCAGGAGCCGCAGGCCCGCCGAGTGCTCGTCGGCCGCGAGCCCTACTCCGTCCCGGGCACCGACGGTCTCAACTGGGGCGCCCTGGCCGGCTGCGAGTCCGGCGGCAATCCCCGCGCGGTGAACCCCGCCGGCTACTACGGGCTCTACCAGTTCGACGTCTCGACGTGGAACGGCGTCGGCGGGTCCGGCATGCCGCACCTGGCGTCGGCCGGCGAGCAGACCTACCGCGCCAAGCTGCTCTTCAAGTCCCGTGGCCGCTCCCCGTGGCCGAACTGCGGCCGCCTGCTCTGAGTCGCTGGCTAGATTCGGGCCATGGCCAAGCACTGGATCGCGTCCCGCCCCGGTGACCTCGACGTCTTCTCCTTCGAGGACGTCGAGGTCGCTGCCCCGCAGCACGGGGAGGTGACCATCGCCGTACGCGCCGCCGGGATGAATCCGGCCGACGCCAAGCATGCGGGCCGCGGCACGGCGGCGGACTTCCCGAAGGCGATCGGCTACGAGGTCGCAGGCGTCGTCACCGCGGTCGGCCCGGACGCCGGACCCCTGGCCGTGGGCGACGAGGTGCTCGCCTTCCGGATCAGCGGTGGTTGGGCGACGTCGGTGACGGTCCCCGCGCGCGACGTCTTCGCCAAGCCCGAGTCGCTGTCGTTCGGCGAGGCGGCCAACCTGCTGCTCGCGGGCTCCACCGCCGCGGAGATGCTGCACGTCACCCACGTCAGCGAGGGCGACACGATCCTGGTCCACGGCGCGTCCGGGGCGGTCGGCGTCAGCGTGCTCCAGCAGGCGGCCCTCCTGGGAGCGCGGGTGATCGGGACCGCGAGCGAGAAGAGCTTCGACGTCGTGCGTGAGTACGGCGGAGTCCCGGTCGCCTACGGCGAGGGACTCGAGCGACGCGTGCGCGACGCGGCGCCGGACGGCCTCGTCGCGGCGCTCGACTGCGTGGGCATCGACGAGGCCGTGGACGTCTCCCTCGCGCTGGTCGCCGACCGCGACCGGATCGTGACGATCGCGGCGGCAGACCGGGCGAAGGCCGACGGGTTCGTCGCGATCGCCGGCTCGATGCCGACCAGCAAGGCCTTCCGCGACTCGGTGCGAGAAGGCCTGGTGCGCCTTGCCGGAGAGGGCAGACTCGTCGTCCCGATCGCCCGGACCTTCCCGCTCGCGGACGCCCTGGCGGCCACCGAGCTGCTGATGGGCCAGCACCCCGGCGGGAAGTTCGTCCTCGAACCGTGACGCCACGGAGCGCCGAAGTGCCGAACTCAGGCATCGTGCTCTATCATTGGTCTTGTTGAAGGGATGGCCTCACAGCCGTCCTGGCCGCACACCAAGTCGCGGCTCATCTCGTACTCCTGGTTTTCGGTTCGCTGGACAGGTGGATGTCTTCAGCGGCCCGGGGCACAGTGCCCCCGGCACGGAACAAAGGAAAAGATCATGGCTTCAGGAACTGTCAAGTGGTTCAACGCCGAAAAGGGCTTCGGCTTCATCGCTCAGGACGGTGGCGGCGAGGACGTGTTCGTCCACTACTCCGCGATCCAGAGCAACGGCTACAAGTCGCTCGATGAGAACCAGAAGGTCGAGTTCGACCTCGCCGCTGGCCCCAAGGGTCCGCAGGCCGAGAACGTTCGCGTCTCCTGATTTAATCGTTGGGCCCCGACCGCACTGCGGTCGGGGCCCTTCGTGCATTTGGGGATAGTCTCCCCGCATCTCGCGACGACAGGATGTGGGCATGAGGGGGTGGCGAACCCGGCGTACGCCGCGGTGGTCCCCCACCCGTCTCGCCCGACGGTCGGCCCTGGGACATCGCCGCGGGCAGACCTTCGCGCTCGTCGCGGTCTCCGCGTTGATCACGGCGTGTACGGCGTTCGCGCCGGTCTACGACCGCGCCATGCAGCAGGCGCTGGTCGACACGCTGCTGGCGCAGGCAGGCCCCGGCGAGAAGGCCGTGATCCTCCAGTCGGAGTCCCTGGTCACCGCCGGCGGCGAGACGGCCGCGCTCGACCCCCGCGACCTCGAGGTGTTGGTCCCGGGCGACGTAGCGGCACGGCTCGGGCTCCTGGTCCTCGGCCGCACCGCGAGCGTCACACCGGCTGTCGGCGCCGTACCGCCCACGGGGCCGCTGGTCTGGCGAGAGGACGCCTGCGAGCACGTCCGGGTCCTGAGCGGCACCTGTCCCGCAGCAGCCGGCGAGATCTTGGTCAGCGAGGCCGATGTCGGGACCTTCGGTCTCGCGCCCGGTTCCACCACGGAGGTGCGCACG
>JBDSPC010000342.1:0-4688 GCA_039914485.1 Nocardioides sp. | reverse complement strand
GCTACGCGCGACCTGGGGACACGGCTTCGTCCACATCAAGCGCCTCGCGGATCTCCCGGTGGGCTCCACGTCGCTGCACGAGGCCCGTCACGCAGCGCGGTACCTGGGTTATCTGACGAGACTGGGCTTGGCCTCGAGGACCTCGAGCGGCACCGTGATGGTGGCGAGGATGCGGCGTACGGCGGATCAGCGCCCCACCAACGCCGAGAACCTCAGCTGTGGACGACGAGCACCGGAGTCGGCGCGATCGTCACGTCCACCCGATCCTGGGGCGCGAGGCCGTCCGCCAGGGACGACGGCAGCTGCGCAATCAACGCGTCGCCGGAGTCGGTGAGCACGTGCACGCGAGAGATCGGGCCGAGGAAGCCGACCGATACGACCGACGAAGTCCCCGACGGCGAGGGTGTGACCGTCAACGACTCGGGCCGCACCATGGCGATGCCTGAGCCCGATTCGACAGAGCCCTCGATGACCGGCACGGACGCGCCCAGCACCGACGCGACGCCGGCGGACACCGTCGCCGCGACCTTGTTGTGCAACCCGACGAACGACGCGACGAACGGCGTAGCGGGGCGTTCGTAGAGCTCGGCGGGAGGCGCGATCTGTTCGAGGCGACCGGAGTTCATGACGCCGACCCGGTCGGCGACGGCCAACGCCTCCTCCTGGTCGTGCGTGACAAAGAGGGTGGTGGTGCCCACTTCGAGCTGGATGCGGCGGATCTCGTCGCGGAGCTGGACGCGGACCTTCGCGTCGAGAGCCGAGAGCGGTTCGTCGAGGAGCAGCACCGACGGCTCGATCGCCAGCGCACGGGCCAGCGCGACGCGCTGCTGCTGGCCACCGGAGAGCTGGCTGGCGTACTTCGATGCGTGTTGGCCGAGCCCCACCAGCTCGAGCATCTCGAGGGCACGCGCCCGACGAGCGGAGGCGGACGTCCCGCGGAGGCGCAGCCCGAAGGCCACGTTGTCGGCGACGGTGAGGTGCGGGAACAGGCTGTACGCCTGGAAGACCATCCCCATGTCGCGCTTGTTCGCCGACACCCGCGTGATGTCGCGCCCACCCACGGACACGGTGCCGGAGGTCGCAGCGTCGAGGCCGGCGAGGATGCGCAGCGCAGTGGTCTTGCCACAGCCGGACGGGCCGAGCAGTGCGACCAGCTCTCCCGGCTCGAGATGCAGGGTGAGTCCGTCCAGCGCACGGTTCGACCCGTACACACGGGTCAGGTCGGTCAGCTCGACCGCGAGGCCTCGGTCGGTCCTGGTGGCACTCATGCGTGTCCTCCGACGTCGGGAGCCTTGTTGCGGTTGAAGAATGACAGTCCGAGCAGCAGCAGTGAGATCAGCACGATCGACGCGAACGCGCCGGCGATCGCCGTCGAGGTCTCGGACCTGTAGATTTCGGCGAGGGCGACGGGCATCGTGTCGTAGTGCAGCAGCGACGCGAAGACGTACTCGCCGAGGACCAGCGCAATCGCGATGAACGCTGCCCCCGCCACGCCGCTGACGATGTTGGGCATCACGATGCGGGTGATCACCGTCAGCCACCCCGCGCCGAGGGACCGCGCCGCCTCGGCCAAGGTGGTCACGTCGATGGCCTGGAGGGCCGAGTCGATGGACCGGTAGGAGTACGGCAGCACCAGGATGACGTAGGCCAGTGCCAGCACCTGTGGTGAGTCGCCGAGCAGGTAGTTGACCCACGTGTAGACGTTGGAGATGCCGACCACGATCACCAGCGGCGGCACTGTCAGCGGCAGCAGGCAGAGGAACTCGACCAGGCGCGAGACGCCCGGGACGCGCAGGCGTACCCAGATCATCGTCGGCACGAGGAGGACGACCATCAGCACAACGGTGAGGACCGCGAGCAGCAGCGACGAGATGATGGCGCTGCGCAGGTCCTCGTTGCGCACCAGCTCGGCGTAGTAGTGCAACGTGATCTTGCCTTCCAGCGGACCCTTGCCCCGGACGCTGTAGTTGGCCATCGAGACCAGCGGCAGGAAGAAGTACAGGCCGAACAGTGCGAGCAGCACTGCCCGTACGACGCGGAACCCGGAGCCGGCGTTCATCGCAGCCACTTCGAGGTGCGACGGAGCAGCAGCGCGTAGAGGCCCATCACGATGGACACCACCACGATCATCTCGGCGGCCAGCGCGAACCCGAGGTTCTGCTGGCCGAGCAGCACCTCGCTGGTCAACGCGCCGCGGATCAGCAGCGGGACGATCGGGTTGCCCTGGCTGACCAGGACTGCGGCCGTGGCGTACGCCGCAAAGGCATTGGCGAACAGCAGCAGCACGGACCCGAGGAATGCCGGGGTCAGCAGCGGGATGCCGACCAGCCGCCAGTACTGCAGGGGCGTCGCACCGAGGTTGACGGCCGCTTCCCTGAGCTGGGGCCGGAGGCCTTCGAGCGCCGGGGTGAACACAATGACCATGAGCGGCACCTGGAAGTAGGTGTAGACGACGATCAGCCCGTTGAGGCCGTACAGCCACCCGGAGCCGTAGACCCATGTGCCGAGAACTTCGGTGAGCAAGCCGGAGAACCCGAGCAGCGAGATCCACGCGAAGGCCAGGGTCACGCCGCCGAACTGGGCGAGCACGCCCGCGACCGACAGGGTCGCTCGGCGGAGCATGCTGCGCGGCCCCAGCGAGACGATCAGGTAGGACAGGACCGCTCCGAGGACGCCCCCGAGCAGTGCCGTGCTGCCGGCCAGCAGCACGCTGTTGCGCAGCGTGTCCACCGCCGCCGAGGAGCCCAAGGCCTCGATGTTGCCCATCGTGAAGCCGCCGGAGTCGCCGTCCTGGAACGCCCCGATGATCACCGTGATGGTCGGGACCAGCAGGAAGACCGTGAGGAAGCCGAAGAACGGCAGCAGCGCGAGGTACCGGCCGACGGAGATCCGTCGACCGGTACCGCGCGCCTGGACGACTGTCGTGCTCAGCTGATGACCTTGGACCAGTTGTTGGCGAGGTACTCGCCGGCCTTGGTGGTCTGCGGGTCGGTCGGGATGACCGGCGTGCCGCCCACCTCGGGCAGGGCGTCCCACAGGTCGGCGTCGATCGTGCCGGCCTCGGCCATGGCATCGCCACGGACCGGACGGGCGCCACCGGCGAGCCACAGGTTTTGGCCCTCGTCGCTGTAGAGGAACTCCTGCCACAGGCGCGCCGCCGCAGGGTGCGGGGCGTCGGCGTTGATGGCCTGGAAGTAGTAGCCGGCCACGACCGCCTCCGACGGCACGATCGTCTTCCAGGTCGAGACGTTGGCCGCGGCAGCGGCACCCAGGTAGTCCCAGTCGATGACGACCGGCGTGGCGCCGGACTCGATCGTGCCGGAGTCGGGGTCGACCGGCAGGAAGTTGCCGGCCTTCTTCAGGTCGCCGAAGAAGTCCACCCCCGCAGCGATGTCGTCGGCCGAGCCGCCGTTGGCGATCGCGGCCATCATCACGCCGGCGAACGCCGCACCCGCCTGGGTCGGGTCGCCGTTCAGCGCGACCGCACCCTTGTACTCCGGCTTCAGCAGGTCGGCCAGCGACGTCACGTCCGGCACCTTGGCCGAGTCGTAGCCGATCGCCATGTAGCCGCCGTAGTCGTTGACCCAGGCGCCATCGGCGTCCTTGAACTCCGACGGGATCTCGTCGAACGTCTCGACCTGGTAGGGCGCGAACATGTCGGTGTTCGCCAGCGCCACGGACTGCCCGAGGTCGAAGACGTCCGGAGCCTTGTCCGTGCCAGCGAGGTCGTTGGCTGCGTTGATCTCGTCCTGGCTGGCCCCGTCGGGCTGGTCGGAGTTGATGTCGATGTCGTACTTGTCCTCGAAGGTCGAGATCATCTCGCCGTAGTTGGCCCAGTCCGGGGGCAGTGCGATGACGTTGAGCTCGCCCTCCTCCTGAGCGGCCTTGACCAGTTCGTCCATGCCGCCGAAGTCCTCTGCCGACGTGGCCGCAGCGGCGTCGACACCGCCCTCGGTGGTGGTGTCGGCCTCCTTCTCGGGGGCGGCGCAGGACGCGAGGGCCAACACAGTCGCAGCGCTGGCGAGCGCTGCCAGAACACGTACATGCTTCATGAAGAGGGACCTTCCGACACGGTGATGGACCCGACGGGCGGCGGGCCGCGCTGACAGTAGGGACACTAGACCGGTGTACGGGGAACGCGCGATGGCTGCGACGTGAAGCGGAGAAGGTCGTTCAGTGCCGGAGCGAGCGACCTGCGGGAGTAGGTTGCACTCCATGGCCCTGCGCATCGTCGCGAGCCGGCCCGATCCGGCGATCGTCACCCTGCCGTGGTCGACCCCGCTCGAGGAGTGGACCGACGACTACGTCGTGCCGCTGCCGCGCGGCCTGTCTCGCCACATCGTGCGCATCATCCGCCTCAGGGACCGGACCTACGCGGTCAAGGAGACGCAGGAATCCATCGCCTTTCGCGAGTACCGCCTGCTTCGCGACCTCCAGCGCGTCGGCCTGCCCGCGGTCGTCCCGCAGGGCGTGGTCGCCGGCCGCGTGGACACGTCCGGCGAGGAGCTGCCCGCCACGCTGATCACCGAGCACCTGCGCTTCTCGCTCCCCTACCGCAGCCTCTTCGCGCACGGCATGACCGCCGACAACCTGCCGAGCCTGATCGACGCGATCGTCGTGCTCCTGGTGCGACTGCACCTCGCCGGCTTCTTCTGGGGCGACGTGTCGCTGTCCAACGTGCTCTTCCG
>JBDSPC010000327.1:0-6658 GCA_039914485.1 Nocardioides sp. | reverse complement strand
TGAACGCCCTCAGCGGCGAGCTCGTGGCAGCGCTTGGCGAGGCGCTCGCGCGCTGTCGCGCGGACGCCGAGGTGAGAGTCGTCGTCATCACCGGAGCCGGGCGTGCGTTCTGCGCCGGCGCTGACCTGATCGAGGCCGCGGAGGTGACGCAGGACTCGGCCGCGTTCCGCGAGCTGTTGCTGTCGTGGAAGTCTGCGTTCTCCGCGATGGGCGCAAGTCCCAAGCCCGTCATCGCTGCCCTCAACGGGCTGACCCTGGCCGGCGGGCTCGAGCTGGCTCTCTCCGCAGACTTCATGGTCGCGAGCTCGAAGGCCAAGATCGGCGACGTCCACGCCAATTTCGGTCTGGTGCCGGGAGGCGGTGGGTCCCAGCGTCTCACCGACGCCATCGGCTCGCGCGCGGCCCGGTGGCTCATGTTCACCGGTGAGACGCTCGACGCCGAGCGCGCCCGGTCGCTCGGCCTCGTGCACGACGTCTTCGCCGCCGAGACGTTCCTCGAAGACGTCTGGGCCATGGCGACCACCATGGCTGCGCGCAGTGCCACCGGTCTTGCCTTCATGAAGCGCATGTCGAGCCCTCGCGGCGTCACCGACGACGGGCTCGACCTCGAGATCAACGCGGCGGCGCACCTGGTCGTCGGACCGGATGCCCGCGAAGGGCTCGCCGCGTTCGGTGAAAAGCGCTCGCCGCACTTCACGGCCGTCGCGCCGTGATCGGTGATCGTCGGCCCGCTCGTCTCCTGGTCGAGCGCGGCAAGGTCGCAGAGTTTCGTGCGGCGGTCGGGCTTCCCGATCGTCCGGACGTGCAGGTCGCGCCGCCGACGTTCCCGGCGGCGATCGAGGTCTTCGGGCCTGCCGTCGCGAGCATCCTGTCCGACCGCGGCATCAACCTCGGCTCGGTGCTGCACGGCACCGAGGAAATCAGCTATCCCGCCGGTCCGTTGCGGGTCGGTGACGAGCTGACCGGCGAGGTCGTGCTCACCGACGTAGAGGAGCGAACCGGCCGGTCGGGCCCCCTGCGGATCGCGACGTTCGCGATCGACCTGTCCCGCCCCGACGGCACGACCGCCGTGACCGTACGGCGGTCGCTCGTCATCGTCGGCTAGACCGGTCCGCCCCGCTCATCCACCACGCTGCAGAAGGAGACGAGGTGCGCCACTACCTCACCACCGTGACGCCGGCCATGGCTCGCAACTACCACGCGCGCGGGGAGTGGCAGGACGACACCCTGCTCGATCTGGTCATGCGCCACGCCACGGCCCGTCCCGACGCTCCGGCGCTGGTCGACGCGCGCGGCACCCTGACGCACGCCGAGATGGTCGTCGCCGTCGAGGTCGTGGCGGGTGCGCTCGCCGACCGCGGCGTCGCAGCCGGCACCCCGGTGCTGATCCAGCTGCCCAACTCGTCGATCTACGGTGTCGCCAACGTCGCGATCAGCGCGCTGGGTGCCGTGATCGTCCCGCTCAATCTCAGCCTGCAGGCCGCCGAGCTCGTGGCCGTCGCCGAGCGCGTGGGAGCCCGCACCATGATCGTGGCGGGCCACGACCCGGCGCGGATCGACGCGCTGACCACGGCGGATCTCGACCTCGTCACGGACGACTCGCTGTGGCGGGACATCGTGGCGGGTCGTCGCTCGGGATGGAGCCGGTCGGACGCCGTCGGCGACCCCGACGACGTGCTCGACCTGATGTTCACGTCGGGCACCACCGGACGGCCCAAGGGCATCATCAACACCACCAACACCAAGCTGTCGGCGCTGCGCCCCGTCGTCGAGGCGCTCGGTCACGGCATGGACGAGCCGTGGCTGGTCGTGCCGCCGATGGCGCACAACGCTGGCTGGCTGTACAGCTTCCTCCCAGCGCTGCTGTCGGGAGGGAAGCTGGTGTTCCAGGAGCGGTTCAACGCAGTCCGGACGCTCGAGCTGATCCGCGAGCACGACATCCGCGGTGTCTTCCTCACCCCGACCCACGCCAACGACGTGCTCGCGGCCTTCGCGGCGGATCCGCGCCCCCTGTCGCTGGAGTTCGTGCTGATCGGCGGAGCAGCGACCAAGGCCTCGATGCGGCAGGAGATCCGCGAGCGGCTCGGGGCTGAGGTGATCTCGATGTACGGATGCACCGAGAACCAGGCCGCGACCTTCACCCGCCCGGGCACGCCGGTCGAGCTGGCCGACGCCTCGGTCGGGGAGGCCTGCCCCGGCGTAGAGCTGGCTTTCTTCGACGCCACCCGGCAGGTGCCGTTGGCGGCCGGCGAGATCGGTCACATCGGCACCCGAGGGGCGAGCACCTTCGCCGGTTACTTCGACGACCAGGCAGCCACCGACGCGGCCTACAACGCCGACGGGTGGTTCTTCGCCGGTGATCTTGGATTCGTCGATGAGCACGGGTTCGTGCACCCGACGGGGCGGGACAAGGAGCTCATCATCCGTGGTGGCCACAACGTCGCCCCCGACGACGTCGAGCGCGCCATCGAGGGGCTGCCCGGCATTTCGAAAGTGGCAGCGGTCGGCATCCCGGACGACCGTCTGGGCGAGCGCGTGTGCATCGTCGTCATAGGTGATCGGTCGACCGACCTCGAGACCATCACGGCGCACCTGAGATCGGGCGGCGTCGGCACCCACCTGTGGCCCGAGGCGCTGCTGTTCGTCGACGAGTTCCCGTTGACCGCCATCGGCAAGGTGCAGCGCGGCGAGCTGCGTCGGTTGGCCACGGCCGCGCTCGAGGCCGGCACGCTCGTGATGGTCCCGGGGGTCGGCGGTGGGACGGTCGCCGCCCGGCCATGAGCGACACCATGCGCGCGCTGGTGTGGCACGCACGCGGCGACGTCCGGCTCGACACCGTGCCCACGCCTCAGCCCAGGCCCGGGCAGAGCCTGGTGCAGGTCGCACTGTGCGGGCTCTGCGGCAGCGATCGTCGCCAGCACGACGCCGGGCCGATCGTCCTGCCGCGGCGAGCGCACCCCCTGACGGGGCACATCGGCCCGGTGACGCTGGGGCACGAGATCATCGGACGGGTCGCGCGCCACGGTGCCTCGGTCCTCGCCGATCTGGTGGAACCGGGCTCGCGGGTCGCGGTCGAGCCGACCTGGTCGTGCGGCGCGTGCGCGGCCTGTCGCCGCGGGGAGAGCCAGCTGTGCGCGATCGCCGGCTGCGTGGGCTTGTCCTCTCACGGAGCCCTCGCCCCGTACGTGGTGGTGCCAACGGCGGGCCTGGTTCCCGTCCCTGACCATGTCGCCGACGACGAGGCCGCCCTCGCCGAGCCGCTGGCCGTCGGCCTGCACGCACTCGACCGCGGGGGCCTGCGCGCGGGGGAGTCCGTCGTCGTCTCCGGTCACGGCCCGATCGGCGCCGCCGTCGTCGCCCTCGCCCTCGCCGCGGGGGCGGGCCCCGTCACGGTGCTCGAGCCGTCGCCGCAGCGACGCCGGGTGGCACTGGCCCTGGGTGCTGCGGCTGCCTTCGACCCCGGCACCGTCGAGGAGCCGTCGGACGCGCTGCGAGAGCTACGCTCGTCGGCCGACCTGGCCTTCGACTGCTCGGGGGCACCCGGCTCGCTCGACGCGCTTCTGCGCGTCACCCGCCTTGGCGCCCGCATCGTGGTGCCAGCCGTGAGCGGCGGCACGACACCGGTGTCGATGAGCCAGCTCGTGCTGGGTCAGCGGTCGATCGTCGGCAGTCTCGGCTACCGGGGCGACGTCGCCCGGGTAGTCGCGATGATGAACGACCGGCGCATCGACCTCTCGGCCTTCACGATGCAGCGTCTGGGGCTGTCGCAGGTGGCCGAGTGGTTCGCTGCTCCGATCGCCGAGGACGCGCCCTTGAAGGTCTTGGTCGATCCGCAGGGCTGAGCGGACCCGGAGCCTTCGTCAGACGCGTCGAACACGCTGCGGGCGACGACGAGCTGCTGGATCTCCGCGGTGCCCTCCTCGAACCAGAAGCTGCGGGCGTCGCGGTAGATGCGTTCGATGGGTGCCTCGACGGTGTACCCGAATCCGCCGTGCACGAGCAGTGCGAGATCAGCGCCCCGGCCGATCATGTTGAGGCTGAACAGCTTGGCCGTGGCGGCCTCCGAGGTGAAGCTCTCGCCCCGCCGGCGGGCGAAGGCGACGGCCTCGTTGAGGGCGCGCTGCGAGAGGCCGACCATCGAGTTGGACAGCGAGACCCGGCTGTAGTCGAGGAAGCTGAGCGCGACGGAAAGACCCTGGCCCACGTCGCCGAGTCGGTGGGCGTCGGACGCGGCCATGTCGGAGAGCGCAAGAAGGCGTGCCCTGTGCCGTGGCAGCCCATCATCTCTTGGTTGAGGTCGATCTCGAAGCCCGGAGTGTCGCGGGGGATGAGGAACGCCGTGAGGGAGTCCTTGGCCCTGCGATCATCGTGCGCCGCGACCACGATGAACCAGTCGGCGCGGTCGGCGAAGGTGATGAGGTGCTTCTCGCCGCTGAGGTACCAGGTGTCGCCGTCGCGGCGGGCCGTGGAGTGGGTGTCTCGCCCGGTGCCGCCGGCCTGCTCGGTCAGCGCGAAGGCCGGGACCACGGCGCCCGAGGCGATCTGCGGGATGAGCGCCCGCTGCTCGGCGTGTCCGTACCAGACGAGGGGTCGCCAGAGGCCGTTGGTGTGGTGCACCAGCAGGCGTCCGGAGGCCGGCCCCATCGCGGCCGTCTCGAGGTAGGGCAGGTAGTCGGGCAGCTCAGGTCCGTAGCCGCCGTGCTCGACGGACACCGTGAGGCGGTAGATGCCCAGCTCGGCGGCCTCGGCGAGGAGATCTCGGGGATCCTGTCGGTTGCCTCGATCTGGGCTGACCGAGCCTCGTAGGTGCCGAGGAAGAACTCGCGGAACGCGTCGAGCGTCGGGGCCGAGGTCACACCGAGGCCTGACGCTGGAGCCGGCGCTCGTGACGGGCCCACATGCCCTCGTTCTCCCCACGGTCGGTGTACGCCATGAGGCCGCCGCCGCCGTCGACCGTGATGTCCTCACCGGTGAGGAACGACGCGCCCGGGCCGAGCAGGAAGGTCATGACGTCGGCCGTCTCGGCGGGGTCGGACACGCGCCCGAGCGGGATGCGGGACACGACGTTTGCACGGATCTCGTCATGTTCCAGCATCTTGGCCGTCATGCCGGTCTGCATGTAGCCCGGCGAGACCGAGCACGCCCGCACGCCGTGCATCGCGTACTCGAGCGCGATCGACCGGGTGAGGGCTCGCACCCCCGCCTTCGACGCGGCGTACGCGGCCCCGCCGGGCCCAGCGTGGTCCGCCGCGGTGCTGGCCACGAGGACGATCGCGCCCTTGCTCTGCATCAGGTGCGGCAGGGTCGCCCGCGCGACGTTGAAGGAGCCTGTCAGGTTGACCCCGATCGTCGCGGTCCAGGCATCGTGCTCGAGGGCGTGGACGGGCGTCAGTGCGCTGAGGAACACTCCGGCGCAGGCGGCCACGCCGTCGACGCTGCCGAGCTCGGCGGCTGCCGAGGCGACTGCCGCGTCGACCGCGGCGACATCGGTGACGTCGACGTCGAACGTCAGGTCTCCGGTGGCGCCGGAGCGGTCGAGACCCGTGACGCGCCAGCCGTCCTCGTGCAGTCGGTCGACCAGGGCGCGGCCCAGGCCGGATGCGGTTCCCGTCACGATGGCATGGCGTGGCGATGAAGATGTCATGTGCCGGAATCTATATGCACTGTATGTAGGAAATCAAGAGCATGAAGATGGTCAGGATCCGGACAGCGACAGGTCCTCGCCGGTGGTCAGCACCATGCGGACCAGGCCGGGAGGGCGCTGCTCGAGCAGCGCGAACGCCTCCGCGGCATCGCTGAGGTCGGCCACGTGGCTGACGCTGTGGGACAGGTCGAGTCTTCCGCTGCTCGCCAGGGCCACCACCTCGCGCAGGTCGCCCATCGTCGCCGAGTAGACCCCCTTGACGGTCAGCTCGCGCACCTGCACCGTGGTGGCGTTGCCGGTGTTGAGGTCGCCGCCCAGCACCGACCCGAACAGCAGTGTGCCGCCAGGTCTGAGGAGTCGGACGCCTTGGGCCGGAGCTGCCTCCTGGCCCGTGAAATCGACGACGACATCGAACGGGTCGAACCGCTCACGCAGCCGCCGCACGACGCCGTCCAGCCCCTGCACGGCCGCAAATCCCAAGGCCTCCAGGCGGCCCACGCTGGCCGAGGAGTTGGCCACTGCGACCAGGGTGGCTGTCGGGTCGGCGATCCTGAGCAGTTCGAGCACGTGGGTGCCGACGCCTCCCGCGCCCAGCACGCACAGGCTCCCGCCTCGGGGGAGCGCGGCTTGCGTGACCGCCCGCTGTGCCGTCGCGACGGCATCGGCCAGCACTGCGGCCTGAGTCGGCTCGAGGCCGTTGGCCACGACCATGCGTGACGTCGGCCAGCAGATCTGGTCGGCCAACCCTCCCGGCGCGTGGATGCCCAGCACGCGGGAACACGGGCAGTAGTGCTCACGCCCTGACGTGCACTCGATGCACGTCTCGCAGGGTGCGAGCGGGTGCAGGACGACGAGGTCACCCACGGTGATGTCGTGTCGCGGACCCTCGATGGCCAGGACTTCTCCGGCGACCTCGTGACCCGGACGGACCGGATAGCTGGACCCGCGCGGCAGGTCCATGCCGTGCAGGAGCGAGACGTCGGTGCCGCAGATGCCGCAGGCCAGCACCCGGAT
>JBDSPC010000317.1:0-11193 GCA_039914485.1 Nocardioides sp. | reverse complement strand
CCGCCGATCCGGATCGGCAAGGCCGCGCTGCACGAGCTGTTGCTGCAGTGGCTGCCCCGGCTGCGGCCCGACGGTCGCGCCGTGATGGTTGTCGGCAAGTTCCTCGGCGCCGACTCGCTGCAGCGGTGGCTGGGCGATCAGGGCTGGCCCACGACGCGCTTGGCCAGCGTCAAGGGATTCCGGGTGCTGGAGACGCGTCGGGGCTAGCCCCTCACGTCACTCGTCGTCGTCGCTCTCGATCTGCTCGATGAGGTCGTCGGCGCTGGCGTCGACCGCGAAGATCGGCAGGATGCTGACCACCCAGCTGGGGCGCTTGTCCTCGATCTCGTGGGCGAGGTCCCAGGCCTGCTGCGCGCCGACCGGGCCGAGGCGGACGTAGTCGCCCTCGTCCTCGTGCTCGTGGTCGGTGTCGATCTCGACCACCCAGGTCTCCGACCAGTCGTCGGCGAAGTCCTCGAAGGTGGTCTCGGCGTCGTCCGGGGTGTCTTCCGCGACGGGGTAGATCAGGGGCATGGCGAACTCCGTTCGGTGGTGGTGGGCCGTGCTCGATCGTGCCGCCGCCCATCGTTGCAGAGTGCTCCACCAACCCAGGCCTCAGTCGGTGACCGGACGTGACGCCACGAGGACACCGATCTTCTCGATGCGGTGCTCGGGGTTGTCGAACTCGTCGGCCCAGTAGTTGCCGGCGGCGTGGTCCTCGATCGTGGCGCAGGTGGACAGCGTGATCATCGGCCGCGTGGCCTCGACGCCGGGACGTCCGGGGACCGGCGCGCGTTGCGCGGCCAGTGACCTGGGGGAGCGGAACGACGTCCACTGTGTGCGGCGTACTTCGTAGACGTGTTGCACGTGCCCGACGCGGATCCAGATCCGACTGCCGTCGGGCAGCGAGGGCAGGTAGCGGAACGGCTCGGTGGAGGAGAGGCGGTGCCCGGTCACGATGTAGTTGCCGATCTCGCCCGGTGCGGTCCCACCCGTCGCACCCCGCGGTGACGCGAGCGAGCCGTCGTTCTGCAGACGCGTGCCCTCGGCGTCGTCGGGGGAGCCGCGGTAGCGGATCACCGGGTAGTCGCGCAGCCCCAGCCGCGGGATGGTCAGGAACGAGCGTGCCGGCTCGCGGATGTCGGGCGCGACCGACGGGATCTCTCGTGGTGTCGACGGCGAGGGGACGGCGGAGGGCAGGACGGGAGCCGATGGCGAGGCCGGTGGAGCCGGCTCCGCAGAGCACCCGGCGCCGAGCGCGACGAGCGCAAGCATGGCGGCGAGGGGTGCGAGGCGGCGTACGCGTGCCATCCGGTCACGCTAGTCCGGCGACCAAGGTGCTGGGAGAGTTGAGCCCATGACGTACTCCGCCGCATCGGACCGCTACGACCACACCGACTACCGCGCCACCGGGCGCAGCGGGCTCAAGCTCCCGCCGCTGAGCCTGGGGCTCTGGCAGAACTTCGGCACCGACCGTCCGGAGGAGACGCAGCGCGCGATCCTGCGGCGAGCCTTCGACCGCGGCGTGACGCACTTCGACCTGGCGAACAACTACGGGCCGCCGTACGGCATGGCGGAGGAGAACTTCGGGCGCTACCTCGAGCAGGACTTCAAGCCCTACCGCGATGAGCTGATCATCTCGACCAAGGCCGGCTGGGACATGTGGCCGGGCCCCTACGGCCAGGGCGGGGGATCGCGGAAGTACGTCCTCGCCAGCCTCGACCAGTCGCTCGCGCGGATGGGCCTCGACTACGTCGACATCTTCTACAGCCACCGCTTCGACCCCGAGACGCCGATCGAGGAGACGATGATGGCGCTCGATACCGCCGTGCGATCGGGGCGCGCGCTCTACGCCGGCATCTCGTCCTACTCCGGCGCGAAGACCCGTGAGGCCGCGACCATCGCGCGCGAGCTGGGCACGCCCCTGCTGATCCACCAGCCGTCCTACTCGATGCTGAACCGCTGGATCGAGGAGGACCTCCTCGACGAGCTCGAGGAGCAGGGCATGGGCTGCATCGTCTTCACCGCCCTGGCGCAGGGCCTGCTGACCGACCGCTACCTCGACGGGGTGCCCGAGGACTCGCGCGCGGCCCGGAGCGACAGCACGCTCGCCGGGCTCGACGAGGACGTGCTGCGGCGAGTGCGGGCGCTCAACGAGATCGCTGCCGGGCGTGGGCAGAAGCTCGCCCAGCTCGCGCTGCAGTGGGTGCTCCGCGACAGCCGCGTCACCAGTGCCGTGATCGGGGCCAGCTCCGTCGAGCAGCTCGACACCAACCTCGACGCCCTCGACGGCCCGCCGCTCACGGACGACGAGCTGGCCGCGATCGAGCAGCACGCGGTCGAGTCCGGCATCAACCTGTGGGCCAGGCAGACCAAGGACTGAATCCTGCAACACGAGCGCCCGGAGCGGCGTTTGTAGGTCATGGACGCAGTGCTCACCGTCGCGGAGAGGACCCGGGTGGAGGCGACACCTGACTTCGACGAGTGGGTGGCCGCGCGCGGGCTGTCCCTGCTGCGGCTGGCCTATGTGCTGACCGGGAGTCGCGAGGACGCGGAGGATGTCGTCCAGGACGCGCTCTCACGTGCGCTGCCACGGTGGTCGCGGATCTCGGGCCTCGCCGATCCCGACGCCTACGTGCGCCGGATGGTGGTCAACGCCAACGTCTCGCGATGGCGCCGTACCCGCAAGCGCGAGACGCCCAGGCCGGTCCCGGACGGCGCCCTCGTCGTCACGGGCATCGCGCTCGAGGACCACGACGCCCTGTGGCGGGCCTGCCGGCGACTTCCCGACGACCAGCGCACCGCGATCGTGCTGCGCTACTACGAGGACCTCGGCTATGCCGAGATCGCCGAGATGACCGGGGTGCGCGAGGGCAGCGTCCGCTCGCGCGTCTCACGTGGGATCGCGGCGCTCCGGGCCGAGCTGGGAGAAGACGATGACTGACTTCGAGGACCGGCTCCGGGACACTCTCTCCACGAGGTCCGAGGACGCGCACGAGTCCGCCGACCTCGCGCGCGGGGCTCGTGCCAGGCTCCGGCGGCGCCGTACGGCGATGGCGCGTGTGGTCGCTGGCGCGACGTCCGTCGTCGTGGTCTCGGTCGGGATCGCCCTCGTGGGCGCCGCGGTCAGCGGCGACGACAAGAGTCCGACACCGCCAGTGACGCCGGACGTCGTCCGGGAGATCGCGCGCGACCCGGCGGCGCGCGAGGTCTCGTCCCCGGACGACCACCTGCAGGAGGTCGCCTGGCGCGAGATCTCGATGTGGGTCCCGGTGGAGTGGCAGCGCGGCCCGACGTCGGCCTGGTGCAGGGAGGGCAAGGACCCGGCCGTCCTGTCACCCCGCATCGCGCTGCCGGACGACCCCGCACCGAGGATCGCCTGCACGCCGACGAGTGGCTACGGCCTGACGGTGGGCCCGGCCGCCGCGTTCGACCCGGCCTACGAGTCCGGACATGTCTGGCGCTACGACACCGAGGGCATCGAGGGGCGCGCCCAGTTCCCCGACGACGCCTGGGTCTCCTCCTGGTACGACGACGAGTGGGTCGTCACGGTCGTGACGCCGGATCCCGGCCTGACCAGCCGGATCGCGCTCTCGATCCGCGGTGACGAGGTCGACGCCAACGGCTGCGCGGTCGCCTACGACGAGCTGAAGGTGCGCACGACCCCGGGTCCTCGTGGCGTCGGGGCCGCCCTGTGCCGCTACTCCGTCGACGGGCAGCTCGAGGACAGCACCCGCCTGACCATCCGCGAGGTCGACAAGGCGCTGGCCGCGATCGCGGACGCCCCCGACCTCCCGCCGGGCGACCACTGCGTCCCGCAGCAGGGCTGGATCCTCACGCTGACGCCGGCCGGCCAGCCCGCCTATCTCGCGCTGTACGGCACCGGTGGCCTGGGCTCCTGCCCCGACGGTCTCCAGTCGACAGCGGCCGGGCAGACCCCGGGCGGCTACCGCGAGCTGACGCCCGACCTGGTGAAGGCCCTCGGTCTCGTCGGCCTGGCCGTGGACTGATCAGGGCCCGGCGATCGCCTTGCGCACCTCGTTGACGCACAGCACGAGGAAGGCGAGAGCGCACAGCACCATCAGCACGTTGGAGTGCAGCTTGTTGCGCCACTCGACCGGCGTCCGGTCGGTGTTCAGCAGCCACAGCAGCGTGACGGCCAGGAACGGCATGAAGAAGGCACCGAGCACGCCGTAGGCGAGGATCAGCCAGACCGGCTTGCCGAGGAACAACATGATCATCGGCGGAAAGGTCAGCCAGAGGATGTAGGCCTTGTACCACTTGCCGCCCGCCCGGGCGTCCGCGTCGTCGCTGGTGCCGCCGCGCACGTTGGTCATGAAGTCGGCGAACATCAGGCTGACGCCGTTCCACACCCCGACGAGCGACGACATCGCGGCCGCCCAGAAGCCGAGCAGGAAGAGCTTGCCGGCCCACTGTCCGTAGCGGTCCTGCAGCACAACCGACAGGTCGAGCAGACCCGCGTCGCTGCTCTCGATCGCGACGCTGGTCGAGTAGAGCAGCTCGGCGCCGACGACGAGCGTGGCGAGCACGAAGATCCCGGTCACGACGTAGGCCACCGTGTTGTCGATCCGCATCACCCGCATGTAGGTCGGCGAGGACCAGCCCTTCTCGCGCAGCCAGTAGCCGTACGCCGCGAGCGTGATCGTGCCGCCGACACCGCCGGCCAGGGCCAGGGTGTTGACCAGACCGCCCTCGGGGATGCGCGGCGCGAGGCCAGTGAGCATCTCGGGGAGGTTGGGCAGCGTGAGGAGCGCGGCGCCCACCATGGTCACGAACATCAGTCCGACGAGGCCGGCCAGCAACTTCTCGAAGATCGCGTAGCGCCCCGACCACACCAGCGCCAGGCCGATGAGCCCCGACAGGATGCCCCACCAGGTGACCGAGAGGCCGCCGATCAGCCCGTCGAGCGCCAGCCCGGTCCCGGCCATCGCCGCGGCGCCGTACACGAATCCCCAGATCACGATGTACGGCGCGAAGTACCACGTCGTCCAGATCCCCAGCGAGCGCCAGCCCTCGAAGATCGTGCGTCCAGTGGCCAGCGAGTAGCGGCCGGCCCCCTCGACCAGGACGATCTTCATGACGCAGCCGACGACCACGCACCACAACAGGGCGTAGCCGAACTTCTGCCCGGCGATCAGGGTGGCGACGAGGTCGGCCGCGCCGACGCCGGTGGCGGCGACCACGAGGCCGGGGCCGATGATGCGCCACTTGGGGACGGCGGAGGTTTCTTCAGAGCTCTGCAGGGACATGACCCTCACCCTAGATGTGGTCTAGACCACTAATGAAATGGCGATCCGCTCCCTGGACGCCGACAATGGGCCCGTGGGTCACGTGGATGTCGCCGGAGTGCGTTACGAACTGCCAGACGGGCGGGTGCTGCTCGACGACGTCAGCTTCCGGGTCGGGGACGGCGCCAAGGTCGCGCTCGTCGGCGCGAACGGTGCCGGAAAGACGACGCTGCTGCGGATCATCACCGGCGACCTCGCACCCCACGCCGGTGTCGTGACCCGCAGCGGCGGGCTGGGCGTGATGCGGCAGTTCGTCGGGCACGGCGGCGGCGACGAGACCGTTGCCGACCTGCTCCTGAGCGTGGCGCCCGAGGCGGTCCGATCCGCGGCCGCGAAGGTCGACGCCTGCGAGCTCACGCTGATGGACACCGACGACGAGAAGGCGCAGATGGCCTATGCCGTTGCGCTCTCCGACTTCGCCGACGCCGGCGGCTACGACGTCGAGGTCACCTGGGACGTGTGCACGACGGCCTCGATGGGACTGCCCTTCGACCGTGCGCGACACCGGTCGCTGACGACGCTGTCCGGCGGCGAGCAGAAGCGGCTCGTCCTCGAATACCTCCTGCGCGGACCCGACCAGGTGCTGCTGCTCGACGAGCCGGACAACTACCTCGACGTCCCCGGCAAGATCTGGCTCGAGGAGCGCATCCGCGAGTCGCCCAAGACGATCCTGTTCATCAGCCACGACCGCGAGCTGCTCAACAACACCGCGACCCGCATCGTCACCGTCGAGCTCGGCAGCGCGGGCAACCGCGTCTGGACCCACCCCGGCAACTTCGCCAGCTACCACGAGGCCCGCACCGACCGGTTCGCCCGCTTCGAGGAGCTGCGGCGGCGCTGGGACGAGGAGCACGCCAAGATCAAGGCGCTGGTGCTGCGCCTCAAGATCAAGGCGGAGTACAACGACGGCATGTCCTCGCAATATCGCGCCGCCCAGACGCGGCTGCGCAAGTTCGAGGAGGCCGGCCCGCCCATGGAGCAGCCGCGCGAGCAGCAGGTCACCATGCGGCTCAAGGGCGGCCGCACCGGCAAGCGCGCGGTCGTGTGCGAGGAGCTCGAGCTCACCGGGCTGATGAAGCCCTTCGACCTCGAGGTCTGGTACGGCGAACGCGTGGCCGTCCTCGGCAGCAACGGCTCCGGCAAGTCGCACTTCCTGCGGCTGCTCGCGGCCGGCGGCTCCGACCCCGACGTCGAGCACCGCCCCGTCGGCGACCCGCCGAAGCCGGTGCCGCACACCGGCAAGGCGAAGCTCGGCGCCCGCGTCCGGCCGGGCTGGTTCGTGCAGACGCACGAGCACCCCGAGCTGCTGGGCCGCACGCTGCTGGCGATCCTGCACCGCGGCGACGGTTCACCCGACGGTCGCAAGGGGATGGGCCAGGAGCAGGCCGCCCGCGTGCTCGACCGCTACGAGCTCGCGCACGCGGGGGAGCAGACCTTCGAGTCGCTCAGCGGTGGCCAGCAGGCACGCTTCCAGATCCTGCTGCTCGAGCGCTCCGGCGCCACGCTGCTCCTGCTCGACGAGCCGACCGACAACCTCGACGTACAGAGTGCCGAAGCCCTGGAGGCCGGGCTCGAGGCCTTCGACGGGACCGTCCTCGCGGTCACCCACGACCGCTGGTTCGCCCGCGGCTTCGACCGCTTCCTCGTGTACGGCGCCGACGGTGCCGTCTACGAGTCCGACGGCCCGGTCTGGGACGAGGGGCGCGTGGTCCGGTCACGCTGACCGCGCGCCAGTCAGCTGGCTTCTCTTGACTGGCCGCGTTCAAGGGCCGTCAGCAGATCGAGCGCAACGCGCTCATCGAGGTCGCACCACTCCCGATGGGGCTTGATCAGGCGTGTGGCATCCATGTCGGGCGACACGAGGAAGATGTCAGGGGAGATCGGATAGGGCTCCCTGATCGCGTCACGCTGACCGCGCGACCTGCGACCGGCTGTCGAGGCGCACCGGGAGCGACTCCAGGCCGTAGACAGCTGACAGCGGCGTGAACGACAGCGAGCCCATCTCTACCGCGAGTCCGAGGTGCGGGAACCGAGTTGCCAGCCCAGTCAGCGCGGCGCGCAGCTCCATCCGGGCGAGCTCGGCGCCGACGCACCGGTGCAGCCCATGGCCGAAGGCCAGGTGTGTCGAGGTCGGTGACGTCGGGTCGAACTCGTCCCCGGCCGCGCCCGTCCGCGGATCGCGGCTCGCACCGGTCAGGGAGACCAGGACCAGGTCGCCCTCGGCGATCCGCACATCGCCCAGCGCCACGTCACGCCGGGCGAAGCGCGGGAAGGCCGCCTGGACGGGGCAGACGTACCTGAGCAGCTCCTCGACCACGCCGTCGGCCCGGCCTCCTTGCGCCAGTGCGGCGTAGGTCTCCGGGTCGCGCAGCAGGACGAGGGTGCCGAGCGCCAGCATGCTCGCGCTGGTCTCGTAGCCGCCGAGGAAGACGCCGTCGGCGAGCCCGCCGATCTCCACATCGCTGAGCTCCGGGTGCCCGTCCACGATGCGTGCGAGCAGCCCGTCCGGGTCGAGGTCCGCCGTGCCCTGACGGTGCCGCGCGACCAGGCTGATGAGGAACTCGCGCGAGGTGGCCGCCGCCCCGAAGGTGCCCTGCCCGCCCTGTCGCAGGTCGAAGCGTGCGGAGCCGAGGGCCCGGAACTCCGTCCGGTCGACCTCGGGCAGTCCGAGCAGGTCGCAGATGACCCGGAACGGCACCGCGAACGCGAACCTCTCGACGAGGTCGACCACCGGGCCGCGCGCATCCATGTCGTCCAGGCAGTCCGCCACGATCCGGTCCAGGCTGTCCTCGAGTCGGGCGAGCCGGTGCCGGGTGAACTCGGGCGTGAGGACCCGGCGCAAGCGGGTGTGGTCCGGTGCGTCCGTCATCCCGAGTCCACCGACCCGCTCGGCCGCGCTGCGCGGCCGGTTGCCGAGCAGGTGCCGCACGTCGTTGCTGAACGAGTCGCCGTCCGCGAGGACGCTGCGCGCCAGGTCGTGGCCGGTGACCAGCCAGACGTCCAGTCCGAGGACACGGGTGAGGCGGACAACGTCGCCGCGAGACCGTGCCGCCGCCAGCTCCGGCACGGGGTCCACCCCGTTGCGCAGCAACGGCAGCCGGGCCCGCGCGGGGAAGTGCCGGATCGCCGAGACGTCGAGGGTGCCGCCGGAGCCGCCGTCGCCACGCGCGGTCACGAGCCGCAGGGCGGCGCTGCGAACGCTGGCGGGGATGCGGATCGTTGCCATGTCACCAGCACACCTCGCCGTGCGCGCACACAAAAGGGGGAGATCCCCCTGATCGTGGCGGGCAACCCCGACGTCTCCCCTAGGGCCGGGCCCTGATCGCGTCCGGCAGGGCCTGCCAGGCGATCTCGGCGTACTTCCGATGTCCCGCGATCGACAGGTGCGCGAGGTCGGGGCCGACGTCGGCGTCGGTCGGGACGAAGGCCAGCTCGGCGCCCCCGTCGGTGAAGCAGCCGTCGTGGCGGGCGCACGCGGTCGCGATCTCGGAACGGTAGGAGTCGATGATCTCCTGCTGGGAGCGAATGCCCTCAGGTCGCCGCCTTCCCTGCTCGTCGAAGACCGCGCAGGGGCCGGTCCCCGAGTTGCGCTCGCGCTTGTCCGGATGGGTGCCGACCCAGTCGGTCCACAGCTCCGTGTCGGCCCATGGGCTGGTGAAGAAGACCTGCACGTCCGGGATCTCGTGGAAGAGCCGGTCGAGCACACCGTCGATCGACGCGCCGAACGGCGCGTAGTTGGCCGGGTCCGTGCCGTCGCAGCGCATGTCGTTGTCGAGGACCTGGACCAGCACGAGGTCCGGCGTGGGCCGCACGTCGAGCAGCCTGTCCAGCTGGCGGGAGAGTCCGCCGACCTTCGCGCCGTTGACGGCGAGGTTCACGTTGTTCCCGGCCAGATCCGGGTGTGTCGCCAGCAGCCGTCGATAGATGCTGTCGACTCGAGGGCTCGAACCCGTCGCCCATGAGAACTCCGACGCACTCCGCTTCGGATCGGCGGTGTCCGCGTGGATGCCGGTGGCTCCGGAGTGCCCGATCACCACCATCGAGTCCAGGGGTGGGAGCCGCGGATCAGGGGCCGGCGCGTCTGAACGTGGCGTCTCGGAACATCCAGAGAGGAGTACGGCGACAGCCACCGCCGCCACGGCAGCGCGGGTCAGGCGCCACTGCCGTAGGGGCGCGTGATGATCTCGAGGTCGTGCCTGAGGACTCAGCATGCCACGGTCACACGAAGGCGCTGATGCCCGTCTCTGCTCGCCCGATCAGCAGCTTCTGGATCTGGCTGGTGCCCTCGTAGAGCGTCATCACCCGGGCGTCGCGGAGGTACTTCGCGGCGGGGTACTCGTCGACGTACCCCGAACCACCGTGGATCTGGATCGCGAGGTTGGCCGCCCGCACGGCTGCTTCCGAGGCGAAGAGCTTGGCCTTGGACGCCGCCGTGCCGAACGGCTCGCCGCGGTCGACCAGGTCGGCGCATCGCCATACGAGAAGCCGCGCCGCGTCTGCGTCGACGGAGATGTCGGCGATCATGTCCTGCACGAGCTGGAAGCCGGCGATCGGCTTGCCGAACTGCATGCGCGTGGTGGCGTACTCCACGGACGTCTCGAGGCAGCCCTGCACGATGCCCACGCAGCCGGCGGCCACCGCGAGGCGGCCCTTGTCGAGCGTGCTCATCGCGATCTTGAAGCCACGGCCGACCTCCCCGAGCACCGCCGAGGACGGCACGCGCACGTCGGAGAGGAACAGCTCCGCCGTGGCCTGGCCGCGCAGGCCCAGCTTCCCCTTGATCTCACGAGCCTCGAACCCGGGGGTGTCCGTCGGGACCAGGAAGGCGGTCACGCCACGGGGACCGTCGTCGCTGGTGCGGGCGAAGATCAGTGCCACGTCGGCCCAGGTGCCGTTGGTGATGAAGAGCTTCTGCCCGTTGAGCACCCAGTCGTCGCCGTCGCGGGTCGCGCGCGACGTCAGGTTGCCGGCGTCCGATCCGGTGTCGGGCTCGGTCAGGCCGAAGCAACCCAGCTTGGTGGCCGTCGCGAGCTGGGGCAGCCACTCCTGCTTCTGCTCCTCGTTGCCGAAGAACAGGATCGACTTGCCGACCAGCCCGCTGCTCACCGACACGATGCCGCGCAAAGCCGAGTCGGCCCGCCCGAGCTCCTCCATCGCCAGCGCGTAGGTGACGTAGTCGCCGCCGACACCGCCGTACTCCTCGGGGATGGTGAGCCCGAAGAACCCGATGTCGGCCATCTTCGGCACGATCGCCAGGTCGACTGACTCGTCGCGGTCCCACTGCGTGCGGTGTGGCACGGCCTCCCGGTCGAGGAAGTCGCGGGCCAGTGCCCGGAAGGCCTGCTGCTCGTCGTTCAGCGAGAGGTCCATCAGGCCAGGGCGTCGATCTCGCCGTGGTCGGCCACCCGGCCGGCCAGCCTGGTGAGGTGATGCTGCGCCCCACCGAGCCATTGCTCGAGTACGGCGAGGTGTGCCGTCCCGACGCCGACGGAGTACTCCGCCGTCATCGCGATGCCACCGTGCAGCTGGATCGCCTCCTGCCCGATGTGCCGCCCGGCGCGCGCGACCTGCAGCCCGACGCGGTCGGCGGCGTCGGCGATGTCCTCCTGGCTGCCGGAGGCGACCACCATCGTCGCCCAGTCGACCAGGCTGTGCGCGAGCTCGAGCGAGACGTACATGTCCGCCGCGCGGAAGTTCAGGGCCTGGAAGGTGTTGAGGGTGACGCCGAACTGCTTGCGGCTCTTGAGGTAGTCCGTGGTCGCCGCGAGCTGCGCCTGCATGACGCCGAGCGCCTGGTTGGCGCCCATGATCCTGGTGATGTCGCTGATCGTCGCGATGGTCGCCGCCAGGTCGAGCCCGGGCTCGCCCAGCGGGACAGCCGCCGTGTCGGACAGCTCGACGCGGG
>JBDSPC010000282.1:0-12821 GCA_039914485.1 Nocardioides sp. | reverse complement strand
TTCCGGTACGGCCGCGGGCGAGCAGCCAGAGCAGGAACGGCGCCCCGAAGGCACCGGTGACGACGCCGACGGGCAGGTTGAGATCGGCGAAGGCGTAGGCCCCGGCGTAGTCGCCGACCAGCACGATGACCGCGCCGACGAGGCCGGCGGCCAGCAACGTGGTGCGCCCTTGGTTGAGGGCGCGCGCGATCGGTCCGGACAGGAACGCGACGAACGCGACGGGTCCGGCCGCCGCGACGCCGACGGCGACGAGCAGGACTCCGAGCAGCATCAAGAGGTCTGTACGGCGACGCCCGACCCCGAGTCCGGCGGCGGCATCCTCGCCGAGCTCGGTCGCGGGAAGTGATCGAGCAGCCCAGAGGGTCGCCGGCAGCAGCACCGCCAGCGCGATCGCCAGCAGCCCGATGGTCGACCACGCGACACCGTTGACACTGCCGGTCAGCCAGCGCAGCACCAGCTGCACGTCGTACTCGTCGACGCGGGTGAAGACGTACTGGATGACCGACTGCATGGCCGCGGCCATGCCGATCCCGGCCAGCACGAGGCGGAAGCCGGAGTGGTCGCCGGCCACCAGCCGGATGGTCAGCGCCGTCGCCAGCGCGCCGGCGATCGCAGCGGCGGATACCGACCAGCCGCTCCAGCCGCCGAGGGTGATGAGCGAGACCGCGACGGCACTGGCACCGAGGCTGACGCCGATGACGTCGGGGCTCGCCAACGGGTTGCGCAGGGTGGTCTGGAAGATCGCGCCCCCCGTGCCGAAGGCGACGCCGACGAGGACGGCCAGCACCGCGCGCGGGAGCTTGGACTCCATCACGATGAAGGACGCACCCGGGATCTGCTCACCGGCCAGGATGCGGAAGAAGTCGGGGATGGTCACGGTGTAGTCGCCCAGCAGCACGCGGGCTGCGAAGACGGCGAACACAGTGAGGCTCAGGCCGGCCACGAGCAGGCGGTGCCGACGGATCGGCGCGCGGCGCGCTCGCCGTACGACGTCGATCACAAGGCCCTCCCCGTGCGGCGGATGAGAGCCAGGAAGACGGGCACGCCGACGACCGCGGCCATGATGCCGACCTGCACCTCGGCGGGCGGCAGCACGACCCGGCCGGCGGTGTCGGCGAGCACCATGAGCGCGGCCCCGGCCAGCATCGAGAAGGGCAGCACGCGGGCGTAGTCGGGGCCGACGAAGGCGCGGACCACGTGCGGCACGACGAGGCCGACGAAGGCGATGGGCCCGGCCAGCGCGGTCGCCGTACCGGCCAGAAGGACGATGGCGAGCGCCAGCACCAGCCTGTCCCGGGTCGTACGGCGACCGAGCCCGCGTGCGAGGTCGTCGCCGAGCGCGAGGGTGTTGAGCAGGCGGGCACCGGTCAGGGCGAGGACCACGCCGACGACCAGGAAGGGCAGCCCGGACAGGAGCACGTCGAAGCCGCGGCCGCCGACGGTACCGACCTGCCAGAAGCGGAACGTCTCCATCGTCTTGCGGTCGGCGAGCAGCGCTCCGGTGGTCCAGCTGGCCAGGCCGGCGCTCAGGGCGGCGCCGGTGATGGCGAGCTTCATCGGGGTGGCGCCGTCGCGGCCGAGCGAGGCGATGGCGTGGACGAGGAGGGCGGCAGCTGCCGCACCCAGGAAGGCCATCGGGAGGAACTGGTTCATCGACGAGAGCCCGAAGACGGACATCCCGATGACCATCGCGAACGTCGCGCCGGCGTTGACGCCGAGGATGCCCGGGTCGGCCAGCGGGTTGCGGGTCAGGCCCTGCATGAGCGCCCCCGACAGGCCGAGGGCCGCCCCGACGGCGAGGGCGAGGACGGTGCGCTCGAGGCGAACCTCGATCACGGGGTGCAACGGGTGGGCGCCGTCGAGGACGGCCTCGAACGGGATCGCGCGCGCCCCCACCAGCACGGAGAGCACGCCGGCGCAGGCCACCACCGCGACCCAGATCGCGGTGGTGGCCGGCAGGCCGGGTCGACGTGGCGAAGCAGCCGCGTCGACCCGGGCGGGAGCGAGGACGGTCACTGCGACCCAACGAGTGCCTTCACGACCTCGGGCAGGACGTCCGAGACGATGGTCGGGATCGACAGCGGCGTCGGGTTGGTCGCGGCCATCGTCACGGTCTTGTCGGTCTCGGCGTACCAGTGGCCGGACGCGATCGCCGGGATGTCACCGAGGAGCTTGTCCCGGGCGATGACGTCGACCGCGTCCGGGGTCTCGACCCACGTCAGGAACACGTCGGAGTCCAGCTCGCTGGCCTTCTCGGCCGAGACGCTGCCGTAGAACTGGCCCGGCTCGATGGCGTCGGCGACGGACGGGGCGTCGACCATGCCCATGTCGTGCCAGAAGGAGACGCGCGGGTCCTCGGGGGCGTAGATGCCGACCGTGGACAGGTCGGTGGCGGTGAGGTAGCCGTAGATCAGCTCGGCACCGTCGAGCTCCGGGTTGTCGGCCCTGGCCTGCTCGATCGTGGCCTCCGCCTCGGCCTTGAGCTCGTCGGCCCGGGCGGTGCGACCGAGTGCCTCCCCCACCATGGCCAGCGAGTCCTGCCACGACGTGGTCCAGGGAGCCTCGGGGTAGGCCACGACGGGCGCGATCTTGGAGAGCTTCGTGTATTCCGCCTCGGTCAGGCCCGAGTTGGTCGCGAGGATCAGGTCGGGAGCGAGCTCGGCGACCTCGTCGATCGGAGCGCCGTCTGCGTCGTCGTAGCGCACGGGCGCCTCGGCACCCGCCTCTTCGATGGCCGCGTCGAACCAGGCCGTGGAGCCCGCGTCGTTGCCGCCCCAGGTGATCGCGGTGGCGCCGACCGGGACGACGCCGAGTGCGAGCGCATGGTCGTGGTCGGTCCAGCCGAGGGTGGCCACACGAGTCGGCTCTTCCTCGATGGTGGTCTCGCCGAGCGCGTGCTCGATGGTGACCGGGAAGGCGTCGGCGTCGGCCGACGTGTTCGTGGTCGGCTCGGTCGCGCTGTCCGCGTCGTCGTCGGTCGAGCCGGTGCTGCAGGCGGTGAGGGCGGCCACCGCGAGGGCGGCGGCGGCGCCGAGGCGCAGGGTGCGAGTCATGGTTGCTCCATGGTTAGGGATGCCTTACTGAGGTCACCCTAACTTAGGTCTACCTAACTCGATCACCGCGTCCGCGAGAGACGCTCATCGCCCTTCCACGCCAGGGCCGCGAGGCCGATGAAGAGGACCGCGATGGCCAGGCAGGTGGCGGCCACCTGGCCGTAGCCGTGCTTCCCCGCGTCGAGGAACGGGTACGGGTACCAGTCCACGATCTCGCCCCGGATCAGCGTGTAGACCAGCCACGCGACCGGGAACGCCAACGCAGGCAGCAGATCGCTTCGGCGTACGCGATGGCGGGGACCGAAGACCAGCCAGCCGATCACCGCCAGGGCGGGCACGACGACGTGGAGCAGGTTGTCGGCCAGCAGGTCCGCGCCGTCGAGCTCGTAGGTTCCCTTCAGAAGCACCTGGACGACGACGAAGGTCACCGTGATCCCGATCAGCCCGTCGAGCCGGAGCAGCCGCCACCACAGGGTGTCTCGGTCGCGGCCGAGCGCGATGGTCCACGCGCTGTAGGCAACCAAGGCGTTGGACAGGATCGTGAAGTAGCCGAAGAAGCGCACCAACCGCTCACCGAGGGACGGCGGCTTCACCTCATCCAGGATCAAGTGGCCCTGCCAGACCAGGACGAGCTGAAGGACGAGGGCGAACGTCGCGACCAGCGCCGTGAGCAGGTGCCACCACCGCGCGGTCGTCATCAGATCGCCGTACGGTGGAAGTTCTGGAAGCTCTTGCTCGGCGTCGGCCCGCGCTGGCCCTGGTAGCGCGAGCCGTACTTCTCCGAGCCGTAGGGGTGCTCGCTCGGCGAGGACAACCGGAAGAAGCAGAACTGGCCGATCTTCATGCCGGGGTAGAGCTTGATCGGCAGCGTCGCGACGTTGGCCAGCTCGAGGGTGACGTGGCCGCTGAAGCCGGGGTCGACGAAGCCGGCGGTGGCGTGGGTCAGCAGGCCGAGGCGGCCCAGGCTCGACTTGCCCTCGACGCGCGCGGCGACGTCATCGGGCAGACTGACGACCTCATAGGTCGAGCCGAGCACGAACTCGCCCGGGTGAAGGATGAACGGCTCGTCGCCCTCCGGCTCGACCTCGCGGGTCAGGTCGGACTGGTCGGCCGCCGGGTCGATGTGCGGGTAGCGGTGGTTCTCGAAGACGCGGAAGAACCGGTCGAGGCGTACGTCGACGCTCGACGGTTGCAGCATCGCAGGGTCCCACGGGTCGAGGGCGATCCGCCCGGCGTCGAGCTCGGCGAGGATGTCGCGGTCGGAGAGAAGCACGGGGGCAGCCTAGTGAATCGAGACGATTGCGCGCCCGAGGCGCACGCACTGGACAATGCACGCGTGACCTTCCAGCGCTTCGTCGCCCTCGGCGACTCCTTCACCGAAGGCGTCGGCGACGACGACCCCACCCGGCCCAACGGCCTGCGTGGCTGGGCCGACCGCGTCGCCGAGGTGCTGGCCACTCACTCCAACGACTTCGGCTACGCCAACCTCGCGGTCCGCGGCCGCAAGATGGACGGCGTCATCAACGAGCAGGTCCCGGCCGCGATCGAGCTCAACCCCGACCTCATCTCCGTGTACGCCGGCGGCAACGACATCCTGCGTCCGTCGGTCGACATCGATGCGATCTGCGCGCGTTACGACGTCGCGCTGGGCAAGCTCGCCGCGACCGGCGCCCGGGTCGTCGTCTTCACCGCCTACGACCCCGGCGGCTCCGCGATCTTCCGCCCCCTGCGCGGCCGCTTCGCCATCTACAACGAGATGGTCCGCTGGTCGGCCCATCGCCACGACGCGACGATCGTCGACTACTGGCGCCTGCGCGACCTTCGCGACCAGCGCCACTGGGACAGCGACCGCCTGCACATGGGCCCGCAGGGGCACCAGCGCGTGGCCATCGCCGTGCTCGACGCCCTCAAGGTTCCCCACACGCTCAGCGTCGAGCTGCCCGACCACGTGACCCGGTCCCGCCGCGAAGCCTGGAACGAGAACGCGACCTGGGCCCGCCACAGCGCCGCTCCGTGGGTACGCCGCCGCCTGGCCCGCTCGTCGTCCGGCGACACGGTCGCAGCACGCTGGCCAACCCTGAGCCGCCTCGACTGACGCGCTCCCCGTGTCGGGTACGATTCCGGCGCATCCTGCGGATGTAGCTCAGCTGGTAGAGCGCGACCTTCCCAAGGTCGATGTCGCGAGTTCGAATCTCGTCATCCGCTCCGAGCGAGACAGCACGGCGAAGCCGGGCCAGCGCCGATCCATTTCTGGATACTCCGTGACGAACGGACCCACCTTCCGGCACATCATGGGTCCGTTCGTCACGGAGTATCCAAGTGCTCCCGTGTGGCTGGTGTGACACATGCGCAGGTTGCGCCTTTTGTGATCAGAGGGGACAGTGGGACGTCCCTGATGTCCAGCACATTGAGGCCTTCCCCATGCTTCACGG
The DNA here is from genome assembly GCA_039914485.1 of Nocardioides sp. Classification (GTDB taxonomy): domain Bacteria; phylum Actinomycetota; class Actinomycetes; order Propionibacteriales; family Nocardioidaceae; genus Nocardioides. The sequence goes on along the minus strand of JBDSPC010000282.1, from coordinate 7,336 downwards.
ATCCATTTCCCGTCGACGGCGCAACATCGCCGTGGCCGCCGGCGCGCTCACGCTGCTCGTCGCAGGCACCCCGTTCCTCCCCGACCGGTCGGAGCGAACGCCCACCGCGACCCCGGCCAGCGAGGTCGAGCCGGCCCTGAGCGGCGCGACCGGCCCGGGGGTCATCACGCCCGAGATGCAGGCAGAGATCGAGCGGGTCGTCGCGGAGGGCGCGCGCACGACCGTGGACGTGCGCGCTTCGGCGTACGACCTGGCGGCCGCGAGCACGCGCTGCGCGGTGTTCGACGGGCAGCGCTACTGCCTCGGGCTGGGCTGGACGCAGAAGACGCAGGCGGAGGCCGCGGCCGGACTCGCCACGGCCGCGGGGCCGACCACCCCCACGCGCACCACACCCGAGCAGACCGGCGACCTCGACCCGATGACCTCGATCCGCCAACGGGCCGAGCTCGCCCCGAAGGCCCGCGCGAAGGCCGAGCGTGCCGAGCTCACTGCCGCCGCCCGATCCGTCGCCAAGGTCTGGCTGATCCGTCACGAGATCCAGGGCGTGCCGCTGCCCGACAACTTCTACGAGTTGCACCCGGAAGCGGCGGTGTCCGCGCGGTTGAAACCACGCAAGCACCCGCGCAAGTTCCGGATCCTCAGTGAGAAGCAGGTGCGGCCGCAGCAGGAGTACTACTGGTGCGGGCCGAGCACCGTGCAGATGATCGCGTGGGGGTGGCGCGATCGCCGCCAGGGCCAGGCGCTGTGGGCCGATCGGCTGCACACCACGACGGCCGGCACGGGCATCACCGAGATGGTCCGCGTCGTCAACCACAACACCGGCTACGACAACTCCGACCGCGCGGGGCCCTACGTCGTCCTCGACATCAGCGACTTCACCTACGAGCAGTGGTGGCGGCTGATGAAGAAGCACATCCACACCTACAAGGCGCCGGTCGTGCTGCACCCGGTCCTGCTCAAGCAGTACTTCCCCTACCTCGATGACGACGCCTCCGGCCACTTCCAGGTTGGCCGCGGCTACCACCGCACCAGGGACGGGCAGAAGCTGCTCGGCTACTTCGAGCCCTGGGACCAGAGCCGGTTCGACCCCACCGAGCCGCGGATCGCGCGCACGCAGTGGCAGTCCGCCTACAAGAGCTTCCGCGCCAACCAGGCGCACTTCCAGCACAACGTGGGCGTCTGATGCGCCTTCTCTGTACGGCGCTCGCGGCCGTCCTCGTCCTCGCGACCGGGTGCGGGGACGACGAGAAGCCGGTGTCGGACCCGACGCCGACACCGTCCGCCACCTCAACCTCGACAGAGCCGCCGCCGACCAGCGAGCCGGTCGAAGCCACTCCCCTCGACTGGCAGCCCACCGGCCAGTCCGTCGACGAGCGGGTGATCGTCGGTGAGCGGTGGACGGCCATCTCCACCGAGACCAACGTCCGGTTCGAGAGCGCGACGGGCGCCGCCGACGTGGCCATGCCAACCTCCCGAAGCGGCAGTGTCTTCGCCGTACTCCTGGACGGCGACACGGCCGTCGTGTCCTACGCCTACGGCGGCGAGTCGATCGTCGGGACCGGATACCGCCTCGACCTGGCCGCCGGGAAGCGGACGAAGATCGTCACGCCCGAGCCCGCGAACGGCGGCGACTGGGCACTGATCGACGACAGCCTCTACTACCCCGCACTCGACGAGAACCAGGACGCCTGCCTGGCCACCCTCGCCGTCACCGACGGCAACGGCGAGGAGGGCTGGTGCCCACCCGAGCTCGTCGGCATCGCCGAGCTCGAGGCCAACGAGCACGGCGTGGCCGCCATGCTCTTCGACTACGGCAGCGACATCTCGTGCCGGACTCTCACCCTGCTCGACCAGGCCGGCGTTCCGCAGCCGGTCGAGGGGCCGGCGGAGTGCAAGGGCTGGGACATCGCGGCCACCGGCACCGGCATCATCTGGTCCGAGGTCCCGCGCCCCAAGCGCCAGGAGTCAGCCGTGTTCCACGCACTGGTGGACGGCGCAGCGCGGGAGCTCGGCGCCGGCACGACCGGCACCCTCACCACCTGCGGCGGCGACACCTTCTACGTCAGCGACCCGCTGAGGCAGTCCGACCCCGCACGCCTGATGCGCTGGGACGGGACGACCCTGAGCGTCGCCTACGAGTCGAAGTCGAAGGGCAACGCCTTCCTCGGCACGCCCGAGTGCGCCGACGGCATCATCACGATCTCGTCGTACGGCGAGGACGGCGACGAGCAGGTCTCGGCTAACGTCGCGTAGGTGAGTTTCGAAGGATTCCCCGTCGCCGCCCTGGACTTCTACGACGACCTCGAGATGGACAACACCAAGTCCTACTGGGAGGCCAACAAGGCCGTCTACAAGGAGTCCGTCGAGGCGCCGATGAAGGCACTGACCGGCGCACTCGAGCCGGAGTTCGGCGCCCCCAAGGTCTTCCGTCCCTACCGAGACGTCCGCTTCGCCAAGGACAAGACGCCCTACAAGACCCACCAGGGCGCGTTCGTCGGGGTCGCCCCCGCGACGGGCTGGTACGTCGAAGTGTCGGCCCGCGGCGTACGCACCGGAGCCGGCTTCTACGACGCCGACGGGGCGCGCCTGGCCGCGTTCCGCGACGCGATCGTCGGCGACAAGTCCGGCCCGCAGCTGAAGAGGATCCTCGCGAAGATCGAGAAGTCGGGCTTCGAGGTCTCGGGCGAGCAGCTCAAGACCGCGCCGCGGGGCTACGACAAGGAGCACCCGCGGATCGAGCTGCTGCGGCACAAGCAGCTCTTCGCGGGCCGGACCATCGGCTTCGAGCCGGTCGTCCACACCGCCGAGCTCGCCGACATCGTCCGCGACGACTGGCGCGCGCTCAAGCCGCTCGTGGACTGGCTCGCCCGACTCGACCCGGCCTGACCGGGAGCGCGCCGCGGCTCAGTTGAACCAGACGTCGCTGGTGGCGATAGCGGTCAGCTCGGCCAGGCTCAGCGCCGGTTCGGGCTGGAGCGGAGCGAGGTCCTTGCCCTCGGCGGCGTTGTAGGACAGCACCGACACGGCAAACCCGTGCCGCCACACGGTCACCCCCTGAGCGGTCACCTGGTCGGCAGTGTCCGGACCCCACACCTGCTGCCAGGCGCCGTCAGCCAGCTGCGTGCAGACGCGATTGCCGAGCTCGGCGCCCTGCCGGCACTCCCACTCGAACGCGGAGCTGGAACGCATGATCGTGACCGTGGCCAGCATCCCGTCGACCCCGAAGTGCGCGATCTGCTCCTCGACCTCGTCGACCAGCGGATACGACGTCTCGGTCAGTGGCTGGGTCACCTCGTGCCCCGGTGCCAGCGAGGCGATCGTCTGCGCGAAGTCCGCCACGCCCACGGCCAATGTCGCCGTGAGCGGCGCCGGCACCTCGCGCAGCTCGCGATCCTCCTTCTTCTGAGCCTTGGTGTCCTCGACGGGCGCCGGCGGGGTGGTCGAGGTCGTGGTCGGGTCCGACGCGATGTCGGTGTGTCGGGCCGAGTCCGGGCTGCCGCCGAGAGGCACGACGGCCGCTGCTGCGCCGATGACGCCAAACACGGCAACAGCAGCGACCGCCGTACCGATCCGGGCGCGGCGCTGCCGAGTGCGGCCGCGGGTGATGCCGCCGGCGACGAGCCGGTCGACGTCGGGACGAAGGTTGTCGGTGGCACGTCGCAGGAGGAGGTCGACGCCGTTGTCAGGTCCAGTCATGAGGGGTTGCCTTTCAGGGCTTCATGAGGTCGTGGAGTGACGTGCCGAGCTCGCCGCGAAGGCGCTCGAGGGCCCGCATCGTGCGGTTGCGTACGGCGCCGGGGCTGACCCCGATCGCCTCCGCCGTCTCGGCGACCGACCGGTCGTCGAGGTAGCGGAGCACCAGCACGGCCCGGTCGAGCGGCTCGAGCTCGGCGAGCGCGTCGCGCAGCGTCAGCTGCACGTCGATCCCGCGCTCCGACGACACGACCTCGGGCAGGTGCTCCGTCGGTCGCTCGTGGTTGCTCTTGCGTCGCTGCGCGCTGATGAACGTGCGCACCAGCGTCGTGTGGGCATAGCCCGCCGGGTTGTCGATCGGCCCGCGCAGCCGGCTGTGCCATCGCACGAAGAGCTTCGCCAGGGTCTCCTGGACGAGGTCCTCGGACCGGTGGTGCTCACCGCACAGCAGCCAGGCCGCCCGATACAGGGCAGGCGTCCGGGCGCGCGCGAACTCCTCGAAGTCCCCGTGCGTGCCCGACATGTCACTCCTTGGATTGGTTGGCGTCACCCCTCATGACGCGCACCAACCCGCATGCGTCACACGGTGCCGGGCAAAGGCATTCGGTACGTCGCCATCGCCCGCTCCGGCTCCCAGTGTGCGCGCATCGACGCGACCAAGCCGTCCTCGTTGACGCGATAGACCATCACCAGATCGGTGTCGACCTGCCCGCCGTCGTGGAAGGTCGTGGTGATGGTGCCGATGTTGGCGCACTCGTTGCCACCTGCGTGACTGTCGGTGATGTGGAAGTGGAAGGTCGCGATCGGCTCGATCGCGGCCGCCCAGAACTTCCGGATCGCGTCGTGCCCGTGGTGCCCGACGCCCTCCGGGTCGAACATCGACGGGCCGACGGGGTCCTCGATGACCGCGTCTTCGGCGTACACCGTGAGCCACTCCTCGAGGTCGCCGCGCGAGACCGCGGAGTAGGAGCGCTGCGAGGCCCGCCGGGCCGGGTGGTCGCCGTCGGGAGCGTCCCAGGTGATGGCGTCACTGGTGATCATGCCGAGGATCGTACGGCGAAACGAGAACGTGTTCTAGATCCAAGCTGTCCGCCGGCGGTCACGCGCGGTTCACCGCCCGGTCGCCAGGCCCTGCGAGGTTGCGGCCATGGCCAAGCACCACGTGTTCCTGCACATCGGACCCGACGTCGTCGAGATCGTCGCCGAGGTCCGCGAGCGACTCGCCGCCGTCGGCGTACGAACTCCCGACGTCAGCCAGGACGACCTGCACCGCGCGGACCTCGAGATCCGGCGCGCACACAAGTCCGCCGACCTCAGGCGCAAGGACGTCGAGGGCGCGTGGGCGAAGGTCTGCCGCAAGACGTTCCGCCTGAAGTCGGATGCCTTCATCAGCGAGCCCGGCTTCTTCGACGCCGACGGCGACCAGGCAGCGCTTGCGATCGACGGCCTGGCCGGGCTCAAGGTGCACCTCGTGGTGACCCCGGAGGGCCAGGCCGAGCTGCCCACCGCCTGGACACGGCTGGTGAAGCCCGAGCGGGTCCACGCGATCACGCCCGGCCTCTCGTCAGCGGAGTTCGCCGCAGAGATGGCACAGCTCGCGCTGTCCGAGGAGAAGGCGCGACTCGACAAGTCGCTGCTGAAGCTGAAGAAGCGGCGCAAGAAGGTGAAGGAACAGCTCGCCGCCTGATCAGTCGCTCAGTGCGGCTGCCAGGCGTCTTCGTTTGCCGTCATCTCGGCGACCGCCTCGGGCAGCTTGCCGTCGGCGAGGTCCTGGATCGAGACGCCCTCGAAGACCGATCGCAGCGAGTGGCGAGCGGCGATCCAGACGTGCTGGAGGACCTTGGCCGATTCGCCGTAGGCCACCGACTCCGGCCGCAGGCCGTAGACCGACACCAGCGGGCCGTCGACGGCGCGGATGACGTCGGCGACCGAGACCGAGTCGGGGGTGCGCGCGAAGCGCCAGCCTCCCGACTGGCCGCGCTGGGAGACCACGATGTCCGCGCGACGGAGGTCGGCCAGGATCGCCTGCAGGAAGCCGTGCGGGATGTCCTGCGCCTTCCCGAGCTGTTCGGCACTGACAGCAGTGCCGTCGGTGACGGAGGCGATCTCGATCAGCGCCCTGAGGGCGTAGTCGGCCTTGGCGGAAACGCGCATGGAGCCAGTTTGTCAGATATGTCGGCCAAGTCACTCAACGTTGGCGTGGCGGCGAGGATCTCGTCCTCACCGCCACGCCTGTCGTCGTACGGCGATCAGGCCGGCGTGAGCTCCAGCTCGGACTCGGCGGAGACGGCACGAGCGACTCGCTCCTGCTTCACGGCCCACACGATGCCGATGATCCAGGCGACGAACAGGGCGGCCGCGGCGAGCGCGACACCGATGCCGGGGACCCCGAGGGCCTCAAGGATCGTCTTGGAGTTGGTCAGCACGATCAGGCCACCGGCGGCGACCCCGAGAACCCGGGCCGCGAGGTGCTTGACCAGCCAGGCCGCGACGGGCGCGGCCACGACCCCACCGGCAAGCAGCGCGCCGGCGTAGCCCCAGTCGATGCCCTGGCTGCCCAGCGCGATGATGAAGCCGAGCGAGCCACCGACGGCGACCACGAACTCGGACGTGTCGATCGAGCCGACGACCTTGCGAGGCTCGAGGCGCCCGCTGGAGAGCAGCGAGGTGGTGCCGACCGGGCCCCACCCTCCCCCGCCGACGGCGTCGAGCGCGCCGGCAACCAGGCCCATCGGGGCCAGTAACTTCGCGGACGGCCGGGACTTGAACTGGGGACGACGACCGCCGAGCTTCAAGAAGCGGTAGATCACGTAGACGCCGAGGCCGAGCAGGATGCCGGCGACGACCGGCTTGGCGATCGCGGCGTCAAGGTTGGACAGGGCGGTGGCGCCGATGAAGGCGCCGACGAACCCGGGCACGGCGAGGATCGAGACGGTGCGCCAGTCGACGTTGCCGAGCTTGTGGTGCGAGAAGCCGGAGACCAGCGAGGTGCCGATCTCGGAGAAGTGCACGGCGGCCGACGCGGCGGCCGGCGCGACGCCGACGGCGAGCAGCAGGGTCGAGGACGTGACGCCGTAGGCCATGCCCAGTGAGCCGTCGATGAGTTGTGCGAGGAGCCCGACGAAGCCGAGCACGATGAGCTTGCGCATGTCGCAGGCACCTTCCGATCAATGTATGTCAGGTGAAAGGCTATACATACATACTTTGATAGGCAAACCCATTCGCGTAGACATACACGACCTACGGCTGTGACCCGCCCCATGGGGTGTACGTGTTGCGCAGCACCGATCCCCGAGGCATCATTAAGTTACCGACGAGTACGGCACCGCGAGACAGAAGCAGGTATCAACGTGAGCCACTACAAGACCAACCTCCGCGACATCGAGTTCAACCTCTTCGAGGTCCTCGGCCGTGACGAGGTGCTCGGGCAGGGTCCCTTCGCCGAGATCGATGGCGAGACCGCCCGCGAGATCCTCGCCGAGGTCGCGCGCATGTCGCGCGACGAGCTCGCTGCGTCGTACGTCGACAGCGACCGCAACCCGCCGGTCTTCGACCCCAAGACCAACACGGCCCCCGTGCCGGAGTCGTTCAAGAAGAGCTACCACGCCTGGATGGACGCGGAGTACTGGCGCCTCCAGATCCG
>JBDSPC010000255.1:0-10596 GCA_039914485.1 Nocardioides sp. | reverse complement strand
GCGTGTGGGCCTGCTATGGCGTCAGCCTGTGGATCCTGTTGCCCGGTGCGGACGTCCTCGCCGCCGTGGCCGCCTTCGCCCTCGCCCACGCGGCTGGGGTGCTGCTCGTGTTCGCGCCCGCCGGTCTCGGTGCCCGGGAGGCGGTGCTGATCGCGTTGCTGGCGCCTGCGGTCGGCGTACCCACCGCGGCGGCAGCCGCCCTGCTCGCCCGGGTCGCGCACTCGATCGGCGACTTCGCCCTCGCTGCCGGCGCCTCGGCCCGGGCGCGTCGCAGCCACGAGGCCGTCGGTGTCGGCCACGCGTGAGGCGCCGCCGATCGTCGTACGCCGCAACGCGGGCGTCGCCACGGTGGCCGCGGTCGTCGCCGTGGCCTACGTGGCGTTCGTCGGCGCACGGCTCGCGGTCCTCGACGGTGACCCGAGCGGCTTCACCCTCGGCTACGACGGCCTGGCCTACTACCGTCTCGCCCTCGACCCGCTGACCGACGACGTCTCCGCCCACGGGATCACCTTCACGCGACCGGCCTACTGGCAGACCCGCATCGGCTACCCGCTCTCGGCGTGGGCGGTGTCCGGTGGTCAGGCACCGCTGGTCCCGCTCGCCCTGCTGCTGGTGAACCTCCTTGCCGTGGTGGCCCTCGCCGCCATGGCGGCCCGACTCGCGCGCAACCTCGGCCGCAGCCCGTGGTGGGGCGCGGTGCCGGCGCTGTGGGCGGGATACGTCGTGGGCATCGGCCAGGACCTGACCGAACCGCTGGCCGGTGCCCTGCTCCTCGGCTCGCTGGTGGCGATCCGCGGCGGCCGGTCTGCCGCGGCCGCGGTCGCGTTGACCGCGGCCGCACTCACTCGCGAGACGACCTTGGTCGTTGCTGTGGCGGTGCTGCTCGCCGCGATCGTGACGCGGAAGCCCCCGTGGTGGGTCGGTGCCGCGCCCCTGGCCATCTACGCCGGCTGGCGCGCCTGGGTCCGCGCACGCTGGTCCGGTGAGGTGCCGCACCCACGGTCGGACAACCCGCTGGCAGCTCCGCTCACCGCGCTGGCGAAGTACCTCGGGCACGCCGCGACGCACCTGGGCACCGAGTGGCCCAACCTCGTGCTGCTGCTCCCGACCCTCGCCGCGCTCGGCCTCGCGGTCGCCGCGCTGCGGCACCGCGACGGCCCGCCGTACGAACGCCTCGCACTCGCCGGCTTCCTCGCCCTGCTGCTGTGCCTGCCGGTCTGGGACCGCGGGCAGGCCTACCTGCGCTGGGGCTGCGAGCCGATGCTCCTCACCTGGATGCTGCTGCTCGGGAGACGGATGCATGCGCTCGGCGCGCTGACCGGCCTCCTCTGGGTCGTCACCGCCGCGCAGAGCCTCGGCTACCCGGTCTGGGGCGGGGTGTGGACATGGTCGTGAGGGTCACGCTCGGCCTCGTCCTGGCGCTCTCCCTGGCGGCACGACTCGTCGGGATCCGCCACGGACTGCCGCACGCCTACAACGCCGACGAGGAGCTGCACTACGTGCCGCAGGCGACCCGCGCGGCGGACGGCGACTGGTACTCCGGCTACTTCGAGAACCCGGGCGGCTTCACCGACCTCGTGGCCGTCCTTTACCGCGTCGTGTTCTGGGGCCGAAACGTGTCCTCGATGCTCGTCGATGACCCGACCGCCGTGTTCACCGTGGCCCGCCTGGTGGCCGCACTGCTCGGGACGGCCACCGTGGCCGCGATCCACCTCGCCGGGACGAGGTTCTTCGATCGCCGTACGGGAGTGTGGGCAGCCGCGTTCGTCGGCTTCGCCTACCTGCCGGTCTTCTACAGCCACCAGGCGATCAACGACGTGCCGACCCTGCTGCCGCTGACGCTCGCGCTGGTCGCGTGCCTGGCCGTCCACGAGACCGGGTCCTGGCGTCACGTGCTGCTCGCCGGATCCCTGGTCGGCATCGCGACCGCGACGAAGTACCTCGCCGCACCGATGGCGCTGCTGATCGGTCTCGCCCTGCTGCTCCGCGTCATCGACGGCCGGACGCGCCCCACGATCGCCGTCGTCCGGCTCTCCGCGGCGGCCATCGCCTGCGTGGCCTGCCTGATCGCGCTGAACCCCTTCATCGCCGTGGAGCTCGGCAAGTTCTGGGCCAACTTCACCGGCCAGTCCGCCCAGGCCGCCACCGCCAAGCTCGGCCAGACCGGTTCGGCCTGGCTCGGCTATCCGGTCACGCTGCTGTGGGGCTTCGGCGTCGTGCCGCTGCTCCTCGCCGGAGCGGGCATCGTGCTCGCGTGGCGACGCGACCGCGTCCGCACGCTGCTCCTCGTCGCCTTCCCGGTGGTGCTCTACGTCGCGATGTCCCTGCAGGGCCGCTACTTCGGTCGCTGGCTGCTGCCGGCCTACCCGGCGCTGGCCGTCCTTGCGGCGTACGGCGCCAGCCGCGTCACCGACGCGTTGCGCGCCCGCTTCCCGCGACTGCGAGAACGGACCGCCGTCGCCCTCGTGGCCCTGGTCGCGCTGGCCCAGCCCGTCGTCGACATCGTGCGCAGCGACCTGCTGCTCACCCGCACCGACACCCGCGCCACCGCGCTCGCCGGCACTCTCGACGAGGTGCCGGCCGGCGACCGGATCGTGGTGGAGCCGGCGGTGCCGGGGAGCTACCGGCGCGAGCTCCGCGACGCCGGGCTCGAGCTGTATCCGGTCCAGCGGCCCTTCCAGGCCTACGAGCTCTCGCTGCGGCCCGACCTCGTCGACGACTACCGCGCCGACGGGTTCTGCTGGGTGCTGGTCAACGGCCACCAGCACGACCGTGGCCTCGCCGCCGGGCTCGCCGACGCCGCTGCGTACTACCGGACGCTGGCCGCCGAGAGCGACCTCGTCCTGCGCGCCACCCCGTTCGCCGACGGCACCGCCCCGACGGACTTCTCCTACGACTTCAGCTTCAACTACTACCCGCCCGCACACCTGCGACCCGGACCCGTCATCGAGCTGCGCCGCCTGCGCGACTGCTCCGCCGAAGGGACATCACCATGACCAGCCTGACCAGTACCGCCCGCCGATTCGGTGCCCATCCCTACGCCGTTCCGCTGCTGGCCGCGGTGCTGCTCGCCCTCGTCGGCACCCAGATCGCGCTGGTCTTCAAGGTGCCGAGCTGGGGCAACGACGAGCCGGCCCACACCGGCTACGTCGCCGCACTGGCCGAGGGCCGGCTGCCGACCATCGAGACGGACATCGTGGACGACCCCGACCGCTTCCCGGGGACGGCCGTTGAGTTCCGTGGCTGGGACGAGGACCACGGCGACATCTGGACGGCCAACCACCCGCCGCTGTTCCACCTCGCGATGGTGCCCGTGTGGTGGGTCGCCTCTGAGCACCAGAGCGCGATGATCATCACGATGCGCCTGGCCAACACGCTCGGCTTCGCGGTCTGGCTGTTCCTGGTGGGCGCGATCGCGCGCGAGCTCGTGCCCCGACGTCCGGCCGTGGCGGCGCTGGCCACGGTGGTCGCGGCGGCTCCCACGCTCGTCCTGCGGTCGGCGTTCTTCGTCAACGACGGCTGGGCGTCAGCCTCCGCGCTGCTGCTGGTCCTGGCGACCATCCGGATGATGCGCGGGGCCGTCACTCCGCGGCTGGTGGCCGTCGCGGCCGCAGCCGGGACGGTCGCGGCAGGCACCCGGGCGCAGGGGGTGCTGATGGTCGCGATGTGCGCCTTCGCGCTGCTGATCGTGCTGACCCGCCGCAACGGCTGGCGTGGAGGAGCCGGCGTCTTCGCCGCCGTCGGCGGCATCCCGGCGCTCGCGTTCGGCTGGTTCTACCTGCGCAACCTGCATCTGTACGGCGACCTCACCGGCCAGAACGCCCTGCTGGCCAAGTTCGGCCGATCCCCGGTGGCGGGCCTGGACCGGATCGACAACATCCCGGGGCTCACCGAGCCGACGCTGGCCACCCTGGTCGTGATCGCGGCCGCACTGGTCCTGGTCCCGATCGCCCTGGCCCGCTCGGTGCGCCGCCACGGGGTGCGCCTGGACGCCGTGTGGGTGCTGCTGTGCCTGCAGGCGCTGGCCACGCTGCAGAACGTGGTCGCGTTCCTCGCGACGGGCGGCGGTTTCCACGACCGCTACCTGATGCAGGCCATGCCACTGCTGGCCACCGCGACCGCCGTCGGCATGCTCGAGGTCGGTCGCTGGTGGCGACGTCCGGCCTACGACACCTTGGCCGCGGGGCGCCGCGACTGGTGGGTCGCCGCCGGCTGGTCGGGGGTGCTGCTGGTGTGGCTGGCCGGGGCACTGACCTGGCTCGAGTTCTACTACGTGTTCGACCGGCAGGAGAGCTCGCCGGTCGACGGCCCGTTCCCCGACTCGCTGGTCGTGCTCGCCGTGGGGGTCGGGGTGGCGATCGTCTCGGTGCTGGTGGGCCGGGCGCGGGCGGTCAGGAGCTCGAGCGAGGAGTCGACCGCGACGCCGTGCCAGGTGGCGGAGCCGGTCAGCATGTAGTGGCCGAGGGCGCCCATGTCCCGCAGCTCCGCGCTGTCCGCGACGTGTCGTGCCCGCTCGACGTAGCGGCTGGTCTCCTTGAACGACGTGATCCGGTCTCGCCGGCCGTGAGCGGCCCGGAGGTCGCGGCCCGCGAGCGTCGACGCGGGATCCTCTGCGGACCACCAGGGCGCCAGCCCGACCACGCCGACCACCGACACGTCGTCTGCCGCATGAACCGCGACGCGTGCGCCCATCGAGTGGCCCAACAGGACGACGGGGACGTCGCCGTGCGCCGTACGCACGGCATCGAGGGCCGACCGGGCGTCGGCGATCCGGTCGGCGCCGCCGTTCCAGCCGCGCTCGCGGTAGCGCAGCGACCAGACCCCGACCCCGGCCGCGTGGGCGCGCGACGCGATGTCGCGCTGGAGCCACATGGCTCGACGCCACGACGCGCTGCGGCCGTCGACGGGCTGGTGCGAGCGCGGCTTGCCGCCGTGCAGCACCAGGATGATCGCCCGCGGGGGACCATCGACGTCGAGCTTCGTCAGGTGTGGATCTGTCACGTCTCTGCTTCGGAGCGGTCGCGGCATCGGATGGGACGGCAGGAGGGCACCCGGCAGATCCGGATGCCCTCCTTGGTCGTAGGGCGATCAGTGGACGACGACACCCTCGGGGGCCGCTTCCGTGGCGAGCTCCTCGTGCTTGACGTCGAGGAACAGCCACACGATGGCCGAGGCCGCGATCATCATGATCGAGCCCACGAAGAACGCCATCGTGGCGCCCTCGGTGAACGAGCCGATGTTGGCCAGGAAGCCGAGGGCCTCCGGCGGCAGGTCGGGCGCGGCGGCCGCGATCGACGGGGTGAGCTCGGCGGCGCGGTCCCCGGCGAAGTGCAGCGACACCGTGCTGAGGGTCGCCAGGCCGAGGGCACCGCCGACCTGCTGCATGGTGTTGAGCACGCCCGAGCCGATGCCGGTGTCCTGCACCCGGAGGTGGTGGACGGCGACCAGCGTCAGCGGGACGAAGTTGAGCCCCATGCCGAAGGCCATCAGCACGATGAACGGCAGGATCTGGGTCCAGTAGTTCACGTCGCCACCGAGGGAGATGCCCTGACCGCCCATGGCCGTGGGCAGCGCCGCGAGGATCGAGCCAGGGTCCTCCGGGACGGTGATCCGGCTGAAGCCGTACAGCGCCGTCGCCGACAGCAGCGTGCCGATGCCGGAGAGGTAGCGCGGGTCGACGTGACCGATCAGCTTGGACGCGGTGATCGCCGAGAAGATCATCGCGACCGAGAAGGGCAGGAACGCCACGCCCGTGTGCAGCGGGGAGTAGCCCACGACGAGCTGGATGAACAGCGACAGGAAGAAGAACATCGCGAACATCGCGGCCGGCACGATCATCATCACCGCGAAGGCGGCGGCACGGTTCTTGCTGAGGAAGATCCGGAACGGCATCAACGGGTGCTGCACGCGGCTCTCGATGAGCAGGAAGATGCCGAGCAGCAGGAGGCCGACGACCAGGCTGAGGATCGTGGTGCCGTCGTCGAAGCCGTAGCGCGAGTCGCCGGCGCGGGAGAGGCCGTAGACGATGGCGAGCAGACCGCCGGTGCCGGTGATGGCGCCGGGGATGTCGAGCTCGCCGGAGTGACGCTCGGACTCCTCGAAGTAGCGCGGTGCCATGAGGGCGGCGGTGATGCCGATCGGGACGACGATCAGGAAGGTGTAGCGCCAGCCCTCGAGTCCCAGCATGGGGTCGAGCCCGGTGAGCCAGCCACCGAGGATCAGGCCGACGGCCGCACCGACACCGGCCATCGCGGCGTACACGGCAAACGCGCGGTTGCGCTCCTTGCCGGCCGGGAACGTCGTGGTGATCAGGGCGAGCGCGGCGGGGGAGGCCATCGCGGCCCCGAGGCCCTGGAAGCCACGGGCGCCGAGCAGCATGACCTCGTTCTGCGCGAAGCCGCCGATGAGGGAGGCGACGGCGAAGACGAGCACGCCGGTGATGAAGATGCGGCGGCGACCGAACAGGTCGGCCAGGCGACCGCCGAGGAGCAGGAAGCCACCGAACGTCAGGGCGTAGCCCGTGACGATCCAGGACAGGTTGGCCTGCTCGATGTCGAGATCGGCGCCGATGAAGGGCAGGGCGATGTTGGCGATGGTGCTGTCGAGCACCACCATGAGTTGTGCGAGGGAGATGAGCACGAGCGCCATGCGCAGGCGCTTGTGCTCGGCGGGGGTCACCTCGGAAGCGACCGCTGCGGTGTCAGCCATGGGATTCCTAGTGTGTGAGTTCGTGGTGTCTAGTCAGAGGCTGTCGGCAATAGCGGACAGGTTGCGGCCGGAATGATGATCTGATCGATGATCCGGGCGATCCGGTCTTCGTTGGGCTCTTCGCCGTGGACGAAGAACCGGTGCATGACGATGCCGGCGAGGGCCGGCGCGAGCACGGCGAGGTCGACGTCGTCGCGGAGCTCACCGCGTTCCCGGGCCCGGGCGTAGATCGTGGAGCTGGCGGCGACCTTGGGTCCGAGCACGTCGCGGCGATAGGCCTCCGCGAACTCCGGGTCGCGCACCATCGCGGTGAGCACGCTGGTGAAGGTCGAGACGGCGCGAGCATCCCCGAAGCCGCCCATGCCGCAGTAGGCGGCGAGCAGGTCGCCGCGCAGGGTCCCGGTGTCGGGCACCTCGCTCGGCTGCTTCTGGGTCAGGAGCGCGTCGATGACCAGGCTGACCTTGCCGTTCCAGCGTCGGTACAGCGTGGCCTTGCTGGCCTTGGCCGCGGACGCGACGGCGTCCATGGTCAGGCGGTCGTAGCCGACCTCGGCGAGCACGTCGAGGGTGGCACTCAGGATCTCCTGCTCGCGGTCGCCCTCGATGCGCGGGCGAGTCGCCTGCGGGTCCGGGGCAGTCATGGTCGTGGGTCCTCCTGTGCGGCGATGAAACGGAACGGTTTCGTTCTCAAGGAGGAAAGTAGGCGAAATATTCCGATGGAACAAGTTCGTTTCATCGGGGTGGGTGTCGGGCGTTGCAACACCTGACACGTGACGGACTTGCCTGACACGTCCACGCAGCCTCGGGCGGGGTCTCTCCAACTGGCGGCGGCGGACATCGGCGGCGCGGGTTTCGATGTCGTACGCCGCCAGCTGCGCGCCAGGCACGGGGGAGGGTGCGGCCGTGCGAGCAACTGTCGGTGGGGACGGGCAAACTGTCCCCATGAGTGAGTCGGAGACCGCCGCCGTCGAGCCCGCGCCACCGGAGGCGCGCGAGCGCCATCAGGAGCTGAGCGAGCAGCTCGAGGACGCCCGCTGGCGCTACTACGTCCTCGACGATCCGACCCTGTCCGACGCCGCCTTCGACGAGGCCATGCGCGAGCTGGAGGCCCTCGAGGAGGCGCACCCGGAGCTGCGCACGCCCGACTCGCCGACCCAGACCGTGGGTGGCGCGGTCTCGACCCAGTTCACCGCTGTCGACCACCTCCAGCGGATGGAGAGCCTCGACAACGCGTTCTCCTTCGAGGAGCTCGCCTCGTGGCACGCCCGGCTCGCGCGCGACGGCGTCGAGTCGGCCGACCTGCTCTGCGAGCTCAAGGTCGACGGGCTGGCGATCAACCTGCTCTACGAAGGCGGCCGCCTGGTTCGCGCCCTGACCCGCGGCGACGGGCGCACCGGCGAGGACGTCACCCCCAACGTCAAGACGATCGACTCGATCCCGCATCGCCTCACCGGCACCGACGAGTTCCCGGTGCCCGGGCTGGTGGAGGTGCGCGGCGAGGTCTACCTGCCCAGTGACGCCTTCGAGCGGCTCAACGCCTCGATGGCCGACGCCGGCAAGCCGCTCTTCGCAAACCCGCGCAATGCCGCCGCCGGCTCGCTGCGCCAGAAGAACCCGAAGGTCACTGCGAGTCGCGACCTCGGCATGGTCTGCCACGGCATCGGCGCACGGGAGGGCTTCGAACCCACCTCGCAGTCGACGGCCTACGACGCGTTGCGCGCCTGGGGGCTGCCGATCTCCGACCAGGTCCGGGTCGTGCCCACCCTGGCCGACGTGGAGAAGTTCATCCAGAACGCAGGCGAGAACCGCCACACCATCGTCGGCTACGAGATCGACGGCGTCGTGGTCAAGGTCGACGACGTCAACCTGCAGCGGCGCCTCGGTTCCACCAGCCGCGCCCCTCGCTGGGCGATCGCCTTCAAGTACCCGCCCGAGGAGGTCAACGCCAGGCTCCTCGAGATCCGCGTCAACGTCGGGAGGACCGGTCGCGTCACGCCGTACGGCGTCATGGAGCCCACGAGGGTCGCGGGCTCCACCGTGGAGAACGCCACGTTGCACAACTTCCACGAGGTCGTGCGCAAGGACGTCCGGCCGGGGACGCCGGGGGACACGGTGATCCTGCGCAAGGCCGGCGACGTGATCCCCGAGATCGTGGGTCCGGTGCTGGCGCTGCGGCCGGAGGGGCTGGAGCCGTGGGTGCCGCCGACGGTGTGCCCGCCCGAGGTGGGCGGCTGCGGCACGCCGCTGGTCCAGCAGAAGGACGGCGACAAGGACCTGCGCTGCCCCAACCATGAGAAGTGCCCGGCGCAGGTGCGTGAGCGGGCTTTCTTCGTGGCCGGTCGCGGCGCCTTCGACATCGAAGGTCTCGGCTACGAGGCGGCGGTCGCCCTGCTGGATGCGGGTGCGATCGCCAACGAGGGCGACCTGTTCGACCTCACCGAGGACGACCTGCTCAGGGCCGCGTTGTTCACCCGCGCCGCGAAGAAGGGCGAGGAGGGAGCGCAGCTCTCGGCCAACGGGCAGCGCCTCCTCGACAATCTCGACAAGGCCAAGGCAGTCCCGCTGTGGCGCGTGGTGGTGGCGCTGTCGATCCGCCATGTCGGACCCACTGCGGCGCGGGCGCTGGCCACCCAGTTCGGCTCGATGGCGGCGATCCGCGAGGCCGACGAGACGACGCTGGCCAACACCGACGGTGTCGGCCCGACGATCGCGGCATCGGTGCGCGAGTGGTTCGACGGACCCGAGCGGGAATGGCACCAGGCGATCGTGGACAAGTGGGCCGCGGCCGGCGTCACGATGCACGACGAGCGCGACGAGTCCGTCGGTCGCACCCTCGAGGGGTTGACGATCGTGGTCACCGGGTCACTCGAGGGCTTCACCCGTGACTCGGTCAAGGAGGCGATCATCGTCCGTGGCGGCAAGGCCTCCGGGTCGGTGTCGAAGAAGACCGACTACGTCGTGGTCGGCGAGAACGCCGGGTCGAAGGCGGAGAAGGCCGAACAGCTCGGCGTGCCCATCCTCGACGAGGCCGCCTTCGTCGAGCTGCTGGCCAACGGACCGGCGTGACCCGCGACCAGCCGGGAGCCCTGCGCGGCCTGGCGCAGTTGATCGGCGGCTTGTTCGTCGACGAGCTGGCCCGTGGTGCCGTGTTCTTCTCGGTGATCGTGTTCATCGCGGCGGTGACCACCCGCAACCTGCCCTACCTCGGGCTCGGGGTCTGCGTCGGGATCGTGGGCATGGTCCTGCCCTTCGTGGGGATGTCGCGCAAGTGGTCGGACCCGGTGATGGCGTTCGTGGTCTCTGTCGTGCTGGTGGCCGACGCCGCCACGCTGTGGTTGCTCTGGGAGCGCGCCTGACAACTCTGGCCGGGTTTGCCGCGTCCCATCGCTGGTTACAGAGCACAGGACGTCAACTCGGAGGTTCCCATGCGTTTCTCGCCCATCATCACCGCCCTCACCCTGACCGTGCCGCTCATCGCCCTCGGCGCCCCGGCGCAGGCAGCGGCCCCGCTGTGCGCCGGCGAGCGCGCCACGGTCGTCGGCAACGGCAAGGCCAACAACTTGTCCGGTACGGCGAAGCGTGACGTGATCTGGGCCGGCGACGGCAACGACACGATCTCGGGACTCGGCGGCAACGACCTGATCTGCGCGGGCGGTGGTGCCGACCGGATCTCGGGCGGGCCCGATGACGACACGATCTACGGCGAGCTCGACAACTACCGCACCGACGCATTCGGCCGGTTCCACCGGGAGGGCGACACGATCATCCCCGGCGCCGGCAACGACTACGTCTACCCCGGCTACGACGCGCGGCCCGTCTCGGCCGGCGTCGAGGTCGAGCAGGACACCATCAGCTACTTCGGCGCTCCGGCTCCTGCGGTGGTCGACC
>JBDSPC010000215.1:0-4313 GCA_039914485.1 Nocardioides sp. | reverse complement strand
CGGAAGATTCTCGCCCTTGCCGCCAGCGTCGCCCTGACCGGAGCGGTGGCCGTCACGACCGCCGCCACCACTGCGGCGGCAGCGACCCAGACCTGGGCGCCGGCCGACACAGCCACGATCACGCCGGGCGTGCAGACCAACACCGCCGGCTCCGGCCAGTGCACCGCCAACTTCGTGCTCACCGACGCCGCCGGCTCGGTCTACCTCGGTCAGGCCGCGCACTGCTCCGGGCTCGGCGAGGCCACCGACACCAACGGCTGCGATGCCGGGACGCTCCCGCTCGGGACCCGGGTGACGTTCAACCGCCAGGGCAGCATCTTGTCGCCGGGCACCCAGGTCGGGGCCGGCACGCTGGCCTACAGCTCCTGGAACACCATGCAGGCCAACGGCGAGAACGACCCCAACACCTGCGCCTACAACGACTTCGCCCTCGTGAAGGTCGACGCGGCCGACGCGTCCAAGGTCAACCCGAGCATCCCGTTCTGGGGCGGCCCGGTCGGCATCAACACCACTGGCACCGCTGCTGGTGACCGCGTCTACAGCTTCGGCAACTCCGGCCTCCGCGGCGGCATCGAGCAGCTCTCGCCCAAGACCGGCATCAGCCTCGGCCAGGACGCCGCCGACGGTGGCTGGACGCACCCGCTCTACACCGTGACCCCGGGCATCCCCGGTGACTCGGGCAGCGCCTTCCTCGACGCCGACGGCGCCGCGGTCGGCACCCTGTCCACGCTCGGCCTCGCGCCGCTGCCGCTGTCCAACAACATCGGCGACTTCGCGCACGAGCTCGCCTTCGCGCAGCAGCACTCGGGCATCTCGGGCCTGCAGCTGGCCCTGGGCACCGAGCCGTTCAACCCCGTCCTCTGACCCATACCCGCCTGAGATTCCGGCGACTCCGTCTGTGGGGGACGGGGTCGCCGGTCCCATTTGGGCGACGACCTGCGGGACTAGGGTGTCGCCATGACTCCGGGGGCGAGGCACATGTGGCGCGCCGTGGGCGCGACCATGGGTGCCTGCCTGCTGGTGACGCTGGTGGCGTGGGCCGCGCTGATCGGCCCGTCCTCGGTGCTCACCGGACCCGGGCCGATCATGGGCCCCACCACGACGTCGACCCCCACCGAGACGCCTCCCCTCGAGCAGGAGATGGATCGCGAGGACGTCGCGCAGAAGGAGTACGGCCCAGCCACCTCGATCATCGTCAACGTGATCGGCGGCGCCATCCAGCTGTTCTGTGTGGTGGCCATGGGGTTCGTGGCCTGGTGGATCGCTCGCCGCGCCGCGAGGTCATGGCGGCTGCGGCGGAGGCATGACACACCACTCGACGCCGAGTTCGAGCTGCTCGAGGACGGGCATCCCGAGCGCGTACGCCGCACGATGATCGCCGACGCGGACGAGCAGCTGCGACTGCTGCTCGAGGGGCACCCTCGCAACGCTATCGTCGCGTGCTGGCACCGCTTCGAGGTGCAGGCCGTGGAGGCCGGACTGTCACGGCACCCGTGGGAGACGTCCTCGGAGTTCGCGCTGCGGCTGCTCGATCGAGCCGAGATTGATCCGGCGCCCGTCAGCCGCCTCCTCGAGCTCTACCGCGAGGCCCGCTTCTCCGAGCACGACCTCGACGAGGGCGACCGGGACGCGGCCGCCGCCGCCCTCCGGCAGATCCAGTCGCAGGTGGTGAGGCAATGATCCGCCGGTGGGGGCTGCGCATCGCTGCGCTCGTGGCGATCATCGTGGCCGGCCAGGTGATCTTCACCCTCATCGACTCCGAGCCACAGCCGCTCGCATGGGCGCTGACCGCCACGGTCGTGGTGGCGCTGATCTGGTTGGCCTCGGATGCCTTCGGAGCTGCCGTCGCCAGCTGGGACGAGCCGCTGGCGCCGTACGCCCGACCGGACGCCGCCGACGACAGCGTCCACCACCGCGTGCTGACCGGCCACCTGTCCGCCGGCGATCCCAGCCCGGCGCTGCGCAACCTGCTCGTCCAGCTCGCCCGCAGTCGCGACCCCGACCTCCAGGATCTCGAGCTGCGGGCGCTCGCCGAGAGCCCGGCACACCGGCTGAGCGCCACTGACATCGACCGCTACCTCACCCGAATCGAGCAACCACGTGACCACGAGTGATGCCACCCTGACCGCCGCCGAGGCCACCGCCATCGCTCAGGAGGTGCTGACCCAGGTGGGTCGCGCGGTGGTCGGCAAGCAGCAGCCGCTGAGCCTCGTGCTGGCCGCGATCCTGGCCAAGGGACACGTGCTGATCGAGGACTTCCCGGGGCTCGGCAAGACCCTGGCGGCCCGGACCTTCGCGCAGGCACTGGGGCTCGACTTCTCGCGCGCGCAGTTCACGCCCGACCTGCTGCCGGCCGACCTCACCGGGTCCTACATCTACGACCAGCGGGTCTCGGAGTTCTCCTTCCGCCGCGGACCCCTGTTCGCCGGGCTGCTCCTCGCGGACGAGATCAACCGCACCCCACCCAAGACCCAGTCGGCGCTGCTCGAGGCGATGCAGGAGGGGCAGGTCACGGTCGAGGGCGAGACGCACCTGCTGCCCGTCCCGTTCCACGTGCTCGCGACCGCCAACCCGGTGGAGTACGAAGGCACCTACCCGCTGCCCGAGGCCCAGCTCGACCGGTTCCTGCTGCGGGTCGCCTTCGGCTACCCGACCGCCGACGAGGAGTACGACGTCGTCGCCCGTCGTCTCGAGCGCCAGCGCGAGGAGGTGTCGGTCGAGGCCGTCACCGACGCCGCCGGGCTGGCCGCGGTGCAGGCGGCCGTCGAGCGGATCCAGGTCGACCAGAGCGTCGGTCGCTACTGCGTCGCGCTCGCCGAGGCCACCCGTGCGCACTCAGACGTGCTCATCGGCGCCTCGCCGCGTGGGAGCCTCGGCCTGGTGCTGGCCGCGCGCGGCTGGGCGCTGATCCGCGGCCGCGACTACGTCATCCCGGAGGACGTCAAGGCCGTCGCGACCTCCGTGCTGGCACACCGGATCACCGTCAAGCCCGAGCTCTGGATGACCCAGGCGTCCGGGTCGCGCGTCGTCGCGGCCGTGCTGTCCGACGTGCCGGCCCCCGGAGCGCTGGAGCGCCGGTGAATCGCTGGGAACCCACCCCCGCGCTGAGCCGGGCGACCCTGGTCGCGGCGGCCGGGCTGATCGGCGCCGCCCTGGCCGGCTCCCCGGTCCTGGTGATCCTGGCCGCACCGTTCCTGGTCCCGGCGATCCTCGGGCTGGTCGGGCGCCCGTCGTCGGAGCTGCGGCTCGACGTCGAGCTGGGCGTCAGCAGGCTGCACGAGGGACAGGGCACCACCTCCACGCTCCACCTCACCGGCGGCGACGACGCCGAACAGGTCACGCGGGTGCTGACACGGGTACCGTTCGTCGCGACCAAGCCCACCTGGGGCGCGGTCAGCGAGCTGGCCGGCGAGGAGCCCTGCGTGGTCGAGCTCGGACCGCGGCGGTGGGGTCGGCCGACGGTGGGCGACGAGCAGGTCGCCGTCACCAGCTCCTGGTGCGGCTACCGGTTCGGCCCGGTTCGGCTGACGCCGCAGCAGCTGACGGTGTGGCCCCAGGCTGCGGCGTACGACTCGACGGCGGAGGCGCCGCAGCCGGACGGCCTCGTCGGGGCACACCGTTCGCGGCGGGTCGGGAGCGGGACGGAGTTCGCCGGGATCCGGCCGTTCGCGCCCGGGGACCGCCTGCGTCGCATCAGCTGGCCGGTGTCGCTGCGGACCCGCGAGCTGCAGGTCGTCACCACCCGCGCCGAGCAGGACACCTCGGTGCTGATCGTGGTCGACGCGCTGCGCGACATCGGCATCTCGGGCGGCATCGACGGGCGCGCGAGCAGCCTCGACCTCACCGTACGGGCCGCCTCCGCACTGGCCGACCACCACGTCCGGCGGGGCGACCGGGTCGGCATGCGCGTGGTCGGACCCGGTGATGCGCGGGTGCCGTTCGGCAGCGGCCCGCGACACCTGCACCGCATCACCGGCACCCTGACCCGCATCGTGGCGGAGACCGGGCCGGTGTCCGACCAGACACTGGAGCTCGGCGTCACCGGCGGGAGCGTGGTCTACGTCCTGTCCACGATGCTGCACGCGCCGATCGTCAATGCCAGCGCGCTGCTGTCCGCCCGCGGTGTCTCGGTGCTGGTCATCGACACGCTGGGGGAGCGGTCGCTCGAAGAGCTCGGCGGACCGACCTCGCCGGCGGGACTCGCCTGGCGGATGCGGATGATCGAGCGCGCCAACCTGCTCCAGCGGCTGTCCGCCCTCGGCTGCCCGATCGTGCCCTGGCGCGGACGCGGCACCGTCGACGAGGTGCTGCGC